>NZ_JBEOYB010000094.1:0-23955 GCF_040296845.1 Streptomyces sp. NPDC001985 | reverse complement strand
TGATCGCGGAGGCCCATCGGCTGGGGCTGCGGATCATTGTCGACATCGTGCCCAACCACACCTCCGCCCCCGCTCACGTACCGCAGAACTCCGCGCCCACCGGGTCGGCGCCGCCCCCGCCCCAGTCCCCGTTCACCTGGAAGGCGAACGCGTGCCGCCCGTCCTCCGTGGTGAGCGCGGAGGACCTGGAGCCCACGATTCCGCCGCCGTGCCCCCACACCGTCGTCCCGCAGGAGAGGGTGGCCGTCTCGATGCCCAGGCCGTACCCGGAGACCGTGGTCCTCATCGCCTCCAGCTGACGCTCCGGCAGCACCTTCCCGCGCATCAGGGCGCTGAAGAACCGGTTGAGGTCCCCGGCGGAGGAGATCATGTCTCCGGAGGCCCACGCCATGGACGCGTTCAGCTCCGTCACATCGTGGACCCGGGTCGCGCCCGGGTCGAAGGAGAGCTTCGAGTACGCCCGGCCGCTCGGCTGGGGCAGCCGCGTCCGGTTCCCCGGGGAGCTGGTGGCCGTCAGCCCCAGCGGCTCGATGATCCGCTTCCGCACCTCCCGCTCGTACGGGTTCCCGGTCACCTTCTCCAGGACCATCCCGGCCACGATGTAGTTGGTGTTGGAGTACCGGTGCCGGTCGCCCGGTTCGAAGAGCGCGGGCCGGGCCATGGCGATCCGTACGAGCTGCCGGGGTGTCATCGGGCTCCAGCGGTTCCCGAGGAACCCCGGGGCGAGCAGCCGGTCGCGCTGGAAGCCCGGGTCGTCGGTGTAGGAGGCGACCCCGCTGGTGTGGTTGAGCAGCTGCCGCACGGTCACCCTGCGGCCGTCGTGGCCGTTGCCGCGCAGCAGGCCCGGCAGATGCCGGTCCACGGTGTCGTCGAGGTCGAGTCTCCCCTCGGCCTCCAGCTGGAGCAGCACGGTGGCCACGAAGGTCTTGGTGATGCTGCCGATCCGGAAGCGGTCGTTCTTGCCGCGCGGCGCGCCCGTCTCGCGGTCGCCGGCGCCCGCTGCGCCCTTCCAGACCCCGCCGGCGTCCCTCACCTGCCCGGTGACCCCCGGCACACCGCCCGCCACCAGGGCGTCGAACGCCCGCTGGGTGGCCCGGTGGTCGGTGCGGCGGTCCTCGCCGCGGTCCGGGTGGTGGGCCCGGGCGGGCGCGGCGAGCGCGGTGGCGGCCACCGCCGCCGCGGCCAGCGCCACCACCCCCGTACGGGCCCGCTGTCTTCCTGTCATCCGTCTCTCCTCGTGTGCGGCCGGGGCTCAGAACCTCGCCCGGGCCCCGGCCCTGGTGGTGCCGCAGAACTCCGCCTCGGCGATGTCGACGGGCATCGCCCAGTCGCCGTTCTGGTTGTACGCCAGCGCGTGCCGGCCGTCCTCGGTGGTGACCGCGTCGGAGAGCGAGCCCACGATGCCCCCGCCGTGGCCCCACAGCACGGTGCCGCAACTGGTCCGCTGCGAGTAGATCCCCAGCCCGTAGCGGATGTCCGTACCCATGTCCGGGGCGGCCACGGTGGTCTTCATCGCCTTGAGCTGACGCTTCGGCAGGACATCGCCGCGCATCAGGGCGCTGAAGAAGCGGGTGAGGTCCCCGGTGGAGGAGATGATGTCACCGTCGGCCCAGCCCTGGGAGCCGTTCATCTCGGTGACGTCATGGGTCCTCGACGCGTCCGGGAGATAGAGCGAGGAGTACGCGCGCCCGCTCGGCCGGGGCATGAAGGGGCTGTTGCCGGGCTGGCTGGTGGACCTCAGCCCCAGCGGCTTGATGATCCGTTCGCGGACCTCGTGCTCGTAGGTGTTCCCGGTGACCTTCTCGATGATCAGTCCGGCCAGCACATAGCCCGTGTTGGAGTACGCGTGCCGGCTGCCGGGCGCGAACTCGGGCGGATGGCCCAGCGCCACCCGGACGTGGAACTCCGGCGCCAGGGTGTCGTACCGGTGCTTCAGGAAGCCGTCCCCGATGAGATAGGTGTGCGCGTACTCGGGGTCGTTGAGGTAGTCGAAGAGCCCGCTGGTGTGGTTGAGCAGCTGCCGTACGGTGATCCTGCCGCCGTCGTTGCCGTTGCCGGTGACCAGGCCGGGCAGATGCCGCTCCACGGTGTCGTCGAGGTCGAGCCGTCCCTCGGCCTCCAGCTGGAGCAGCACGGTGGCCACGAAGGTCTTGGTGATGCTGGCGATCCGGAAGCGGTCGTTCTTGCCGCGCGGCGCGCCCGTCTCGCGGTTGCCGACACCGGCGGCGCCCTTCCAGACCCGGCCGTCCTTCCGGACCTGGGCGAGCGCTCCGGGGATGCCCGCCGCGACGACGGTGTCCAGCGCCCGCTGGGTGGCCCGGTGTCCCGTGCCGTGATCCTTGCCGGTGCCGGTGCTCTGGGTGGCGGCGGCCCCGGCCGGTGCGCCGAACGCCGTGACGGCGAGTGCCGCCGCCGCGAGCCCCACCACGCCCGTGCGCGCCCACTGCCGTGCTGTCATGCCCCGCTCCTCACTCCGCTGTTCGCCCGGCCGGTCATCGGGTGGGCCGACCGGACCCGAAGACCTTGACCGGGCCCTTGACCGGACCCTTGACCGGACCCTGGTCCGCGCCCGCGCCCGCGCCCGCGTCCGTGCGCTTGCCGGCGGCGGCGGGCGCGGTGCCGCAGTACTCCGCCTCCACCAGCTCCTGCATCCCCGCCGCCGACCAGTCGCCGTTGAGGTTGTACGCCAGCGCGTGCCGGCCGTCCTCGGTGGTCAGCGCGTACGAGAGGGAGCCGATCCAGCCGCCGCTGTGGCCGAACAGCTCGGTGCCGCAGCCGGTCCTCACCCGGGTGAGCCCCAGGCCGTAGTCCTCACCCCGCGCCACCGACTGCGCGCTGGGGGTCTTCATCGCCGTGAGCTGCTTTCCCGGGAGCAGCTTCCCGCGCATGAGGGCGCTGTGGAAGCGGTTCAGATCGGCGGCGCTGGAGATCATGTCGCCGTCGGCCCAGGACTGGGAGGCGTTCTGGAGGGTGGCGTCGTGGATCGTGGTGGCGGCGGGGTCGAAGGAGAGCTTCGAGTACGCCCGGCTGCTCGGGCGCGGCATCGACGAGTCGTTGCCGGGGACCGTGGTCGACCGCAGGCCCAGCGGCTTGATGATCCGCTCGCGGACCTGGTTCTCGTAGGTGTCCCCGGTGACCTTCTCCATGACCAGGGCGGCCAGCACGTAGTTGGTGTTGGAGTACGCGTAGTCGCTGCCGGGCGCGAAGACGGGCGGGTGGCTCATGGCGACGGCTATGGCGGCCTGCGGCGAGCGGTAGTCGTAGCGGTGCTTGAGGAAGCCCTCGGCGAGCATGTACTTCCGGGCGTACCCCTCGTCCCCGTAGAAGTCGAAGACACCGCTGGTGTGGCTGAGCAGCTGCCGTACGGTGATCCGGGTGCCGTCGTGGCCGTTGCCGGTGACCAGGCCGGGCAGATGCCGGTCCACGGTGTCGTCGAGGTCGAGTCTCCCCTCGGCCTCCAGCTGGAGCAGCACGGTGGCCACGAAGGTCTTGGTGATGCTGGCGATCCGGAAGCGGTCGTTCTTGCCGCGCGGCGCGCCCGTCTCGCGGTTGCCGACACCGGCGGTGCCCTTCCAGACGCCGTGCCGGTCGCGCACCTGCCCGGTGACGCCGGGGATGCCGCCCGCGACGATCGCGTCCATCGCCCGCTGGGTGGCGCGGTGCCGCCGCTCCGGCGCGGCGGCGGCGGTGCCGTCCGTACGGTCCGCCGTGGCGGCGCGGTCCGTACGGTCCGGCCCCCGGGTGTCCGCCTGGGCGGGAGCGGCGAAGGCGGTGACGGCGAGTGCCGCCGCCACGATGCCCACCGCCCCGGTCCGTGCCCCGGTCCTTGCCCCGGCTCTTGCCCCGGCCCTTGCTCTGCGCCGCGCTGCCGCTGTCGTCGCCGCTGTCGTCGCCATGCTCTGGGCTGCCATGCTCCGGCTCCTCACTCGTCCCCCTGTCGGTGTGGGGTGTGCGCTGCCGGGCCCGGGCGGTTCAGGGTCGTGACCTGTGACGGTGCGACCGTGAGCGCCGCCGCGAGCCGGCATCGCCTGAAGTGACCCGCCGAGGGGGGCGCTGGTTGATCGGCACACCCCCGAATGGCCGAAGACCGACCTTGGCCGAAAAGGCGCTTTTGCGGGGAAGTGACAAGTGAAGGCAACCAGGTCGTGACCTCATCCCCCTGTCGCGCTACGCGCGTTGACCTTAGGCTGCGGCTCGCAGACCTCATATCCGCCGCCCAATCACCTAGGGGAGCGATGTCAGCCAGACCGCACAGGACGAGCAGCTCGAACATCCACCGCCGCATACTCGCCTCGGTCGCCGGACTGGCCACGGTCGGCGCCCTTGTCGCCGCCGTGCCCGCCGGCTCCCCCGAGGAGCGGGAGCGCGGCCACGGCCACGGCCGGACGGTGGATGTGCAGCTGCTCTCCTTCAACGACCTGCACGGCAACCTCCAGCCGCCCTCCGGCTCGGGCGGCCGGGTCACCCACACCAACCCCGACGGCACCACCAGGACCATCGACGCGGGCGGGGCCGAGTACCTCGCCACCCATCTGCGCGAGGCCCGCAAGGGCAACCGCTACTCGGTGACGGCGGCGGCGGGCGATCTGATCGGCGCCACCCCGATGCTCTCCGGGCTCTTCCACGACGAGCCCACCGTCGAGGCGCTGAACAGGCTCGACCTGGACGTCTCCTCCGTCGGCAACCACGAGTTCGACGACGGCGCCACGGAGCTGGGCCGCATCCAGAACGGCGGCTGTCACCCCACCGCCGGCTGCCACGAGCCGGGGAAGAGGTTCAAGGGCGCGGACTTCCCCTATCTCACCTCCAACGTGACCCATGAGAAGTCGGGCCGGCCGCTGCTGGACCCGTACTTCATCTGGGAGAGGAACGGCGTCAAGGTCGGCTTCGTCGGAGTGACCCTGGAGGGCACCCCGGACATCGTCAACGCCAACGGCATCAAGGGCCTGAAGTTCGGCGACGAGATCGAGGCCATCAACAAGTACACCAAGGTCCTGGAGCGCAAGGGCGTCAAGGCGATCGTCGCGCTGCTGCACGAGGGCGGCTACCCCGCCTCCACCTCGTACAACTACGACTGCGACAGCTCCGGCGCGGGCGACGGCATCTCGGGCCCGATCGTGGAGATCGCCAAGAAGGTCAGCCCCCAGGTCGACGCGCTGGTGACCGGCCACACCCACGAGGCGTACGCGTGCACCATCCCGGACCCGTCCGGCAAGCCGCGCACGGTCACCTCGGCGGCCTCGGCCGGGCGGCTGTACACCGACACCACGCTCACCTACGACCGCAGGACGCGCGATGTGGTCCGCACCTCGGTCGAGTCGGCCAACCACGTCGTCACCCGCGATGTCCCCAAGGCGCAGGACATGACCCGGCTGATCGACCGCTGGAACACCCTGGCGGGCCCGATCGCCAACCGTCCCGTCGGCCACATCACCGCCGACATCGAGACCTCCGCGACCGAGGAGAGCCCGCTCGGCAACCTGATCGCCGACGCCCAGCTCGCGGCGCTCGCACCCGCCGACAAGGGCGGGGCGGAGCTCGCCCTCATGAACTCCAAGGGCATCCGCGCGGGCCTGACGCACAAGGCGTCCGCCGGTGAGGGCGACGGTGTGGTGACCTACGGCGAGGCGTTCACCGTCCAGCCCTTCACCAACATGATGAATGTGGTGGACCTGACCGGCGCCCAGTTGATCACCGCGCTCCAGCAGCAGGTCAGCGCCGCCAACCTGGAGGTCCCGAAGATCCTCCAGAGCTCGAAGGGCCTCACCTACACCCTCGACTGGACCAAGTCCGGCGCCGACCGGGTCGTGGCCTCATCGGTGCGGCTGAACGGCACGGCGATCGACCCGGCGCGGACCTACCGGGTGGCGATGAACGAGTTCCTCTCGGCCGGCGGTGACGGCTTCGCCGTGCTGAAGGAGCACCGCAACAAGGTCGTCGGAGCCTCCGACCTCGATGTGCTGATCGGCCACCTCCAGGCGAACTCCAGCGCGTCCGCGCCGCTGGCCCCGCCGGCGGTCGGCCGGATCACCGTCGTGAAGTAGCACCGGGCGGCGGTACGGGGGTGGGGCGGCGGGTCCTGGTGGACCGGCCGCCCCACGGACGTACCGGCATCGGGGGCGCGGAGGAATCGGTCCGTGCCCACGGTCCCGGGGCCGCCCGCCGGAGCGCTCCCGCCCCCGCCCCCGGCTGCCGGCGCCCCGCTGCCGGCTCCCGGCCATCGGCTATCGGCTCCCCGAGAGGACGAACCCCCGGTAGCCGTCGCGCGCCACGGCGTCGCACTCCGCGCGGTAGCGGTCCAGCCCGCCCGTGTACGCCAGGAACACCCGGGCCTTCCCCGGCACGTTCGCCCCCAGATACCAGGAGTCGGCGGCCGGGTAGAGCGTCCCGGCGGCCAGCTCCGCGACATGGGCGCCCCAGCTCTCCTCGGCCTCCGGGGCGGCGTCGATCTCCGCGATGCCGCGCTCCCGCAGATGGACGACGCAGTCGGTGATCCACTCCACGTGCTGCTCGATGGAGACCACCATGTTGGTCAGCACCGAGGGGCTCAGCGGCCCGGTCACCGTGAAGAGGTTCGGGAAGCCGGCCGACACGAGCCCCAGAAGGCTGCGCGGCCCGTCCGCCCACTTCTCCCGCAGCGTCACCCCGTCCCGGCCCACGATCTCCACGGCGGTCAGGGCGCCGGTCAGCGAGTCGAAGCCGGTGGCGTGGACGATGGTGTCGACGAGGTACTCGCGCTCCGACGTCCGTACGCCCTTCGGGGTGATCGCCTCGATCGGCGTGGCGCGCAGATCCACCAGCGACACCCGGGGGTCGTTGAAGGCGGCGTAGTACCCGCTGTCCAGACACGGGCGCTTGGTCGCGAAGGGGTAGTCGCGCGGGGTGAGGGCCTCGGCGGTCGCCGGGTCGTCGACGATCGAAGCGATCTTGGCGCGGATGAACGCGGCGGCGGTCTCGTTGGCGGCGGCGTCGACGAGGATGTCGGTGTACGAGCGGAGCATCGCGCTGAGCACACCCGCCTCCCAGGCTCTCTCGTACGCCGCCGTGCGCTCCTCCTCGCCCACCTCCAGCGCCGACCGCGTCGGCATCTCGCAGACACTGCCCCCCTTGGAGCGCCGCTGGGCCGCCCGGAACTCCGGGTACCGCGCCTTCTGCTCCGCGATCTCCTCCCCGTCCAGCGGGCGGTTCCAGGCGGGCATCGAGTACGCCGGGGTGCGCTGGAAGACGGTCACCTCGGCGGCCCGCCCGGCGAGCACCGGGACGAGCTGGACGCCGGAGGAGCCGGTGCCGATCACCGCGACCCGCCGGCCCGTGAGGTCGACCTCCTCGTGCGGCCAGCGGGAGGTGTGGTGGACGGTCCCGGTGAAGTCCCCGGCGCCGGGGATGTCCGGTTCCCTGGGCGCGGAGTTGCACCCCGATGCCATCACGACGAACGGGGCGGTGACCGTCTCCCCGGTGTCGGTGGTCACCCGCCAGACCCGCCGCTCCCCGTCCCACGCGGCCCGGGTGACCCGGGTGCGCAGGGTGATGTCCCTCCGCAGGCCGAACCGGTCGGCGACATGCCGGAGATAGCGCAGGATCTCCGGCTGGCCCGCGTACTTCTCGCTCCACACCCACTCCTGGTCCAGCTCCGGCGAGAAGGAGTACGAGTAGGAGAGGGACTCGATGTCGCAGCGGGCGCCCGGATAGCGGTTCCAGTACCAGGTGCCGCCGACGTCGTCACCGGCCTCGAAGAGGCGGACCCGCAGGCCCCGCTCGCGCAGCAGATGGAGCTGGTAGAGGCCGGAGAACCCGGCGCCCACGACGATCGCGTCGGTGTATGCGTCGGCGTCGGCGTCTGCGTCGGTACGGGCTCGGGGGCCGGGGTCGGGCCGGTCGGTCGCCTCGGGGGGTGGAGCGCTGGCCATGGGGTCTCCTGATGGGGGGAGGGGCCGCCCGATCCGTGGCGGGGTGCGCTGCCGGGCGGCGCGGCGGGCGCCCCGGGGGCCTGGGGCCCTTGAGGTTCATGGGTCCCCCGGGTCGCCCGGGACTCGCTCGCCGACGATGCTCCGCCGGTCCTGCCCGCACCGCGAGGGCCCGGGCCGAAGTAGGCGGAGAATCCCGGGGAGTTGGCGCGAACCCGGCCGTGCCCGCCGGCCGTGACCGCCGTTCGAGCCCGGCCGGGGGGGACGGCCGGGCCGCCCGGCTCGGGGACGGCGCCTCCGGGACCTCCGCCCCCGGACCTCCGGCTCAGGGATGGGCGGGCGGCGGGATCGCCGCGCCCGGGAGCCGGATCACCGCCCGCGTACCGCCGCCCGGGGCGGGCTCCAGCCGGATGTCGCCGCCCGACTGCTGGACCGTGCGCGCCACGATCGACAGACCGAGCCCCGACCCGGGCAGCGACCGCGCCGACGGCGAGCGCCAGAACCGCTCGAAGACATGCGGCAGCTCGTCCGCCGGAATGCCCGGCCCGTGGTCCCGCACGCTCAGCGTCCCGCCCTGGAGCCGCACCTCGACCGTGCCGCCCGGGGGCGAGAACTTCACCGCGTTGTCCAGCACATTCACCAGCGCCCGCTCCAGCGCCGCCGGTTCGGCCCGGACGTACCAGGACTCCATCGACGTCGCGAACGTCAGCTCCGGTCCGCGCAGCCGCGCCCGGCCCAGAGCGGTGCCCACGATCTCGTGCAGCGCGACCACCGTCACCGGACCGCCCCGTACCGCGTCGGGCCTGGACAGCTCCTGGAGATCGCCGATCAGCGCCGCCAACTCCGCCATCTGCGCCTTCACGGACGCCATCAGCGCCTGCCGGTCCGCCGCCGGGATCGCCCGGCCGGTCCGCTCACTGCGCGCCAGCAGCTCGATATTGGTCCGCAGCGAGGTCAGCGGGGTGCGCAGCTCATGGCCCGCGTCCGCGATCAGCCGCGCCTGCCGGTCCCGCGAGGACGCCAGCGCCGCCGTCATGGAGTTGAAGGAGCGCGAGAGCCGGGCGATCTCGTCCTCGCCGTCGGCGGGGATGCGCACGGTCAGATCCTCCGTGCGCGCCACATGCTCCACGGCGGCGGTCAGCCGGTCCACCGGCCGCAGCCCGGTCCGGGCGACCAGCAGCCCCGCCGCGCCCGCGCCGACGACCCCGACCCCGGCGAGCCCGGTCAGCAGCAGCGCCAGCCGGTTCAGGGACGTACTGATCTCGTCCAGCGGCCGGGAGACGGAGACGGCGACACTGAGACCGTTCCCGATCTCCGTCAGCGTGGTGTGCACCCGCACCGGCGAGCCGTCGTCCGTGACGCTGTCGTGCAGGGTGTCCTTCCGCAGACCGGCCGCGACCGCGACATCCGACGGCTTCACCTTCACCGGCTCGGAGTACGGTCCGACACAGCGCCGGCCGTCGCGCCCCACGAGCTGGGTGTACGCGAAGTTGGGCGATTCGTCCTCGGCGGGGCGCACGTTGTAGCAGTTCTGATAGGCCTGCTCCACCATGTCCGGCGGGGCGCTGGTGTTCCGGAGCGTGGTGTTCAGCTCGTCGTAGAGCTGGGCGCGGGTCAGCAGCCAGGAGACGACGGAGACCGCCGCGACGGCCACCGCGACCGCCGTGGCCACCAGCAGCGCGAGCCGGGATCTCAGCGGGAGCGTACGGAACCGGCCGGCCAGGCCCGTCACGCCTCACCGCCGCCCGAGCGCAGGACGTACCCCACTCCGCGCACGGTGTGGACGAGCCGGGGCTCCCCGGCCGCCTCGGTCTTGCGCCGCAGATACATCACATACACATCCAGCGAATTGGAGCTGGGCTCGAAGTCGAAGCCCCAGACGGCCTTGAGGATCTGCTCACGGGTGAGGACCTGGCGGGGGTGGGCCAGCAGCAGTTCCAGCAGGGTGAACTCGGTGCGGGTCAGCTCCACCGGGCGGCTGCCGCGCAGCACCTCGCGGGTCACCAGATCCATCCGCAGATCCGCGAAGGCCAGCACCTCGTGCCCGTCGTCGCCGGCGGCGCCGGCCGCCGCCGGGGCGTAGGAACTGCGCCGCAGCAGCGCCCGGATGCGGGCGAACAGCTCGTCCAGCTCGAACGGCTTCACCAGGTAGTCGTCGGCCCCGGCGTCCAGGCCGGTGACCCGGTCGCCCACCGTGTCGCGGGCGGTCAGCATCAGGATCGGCACGGTCGAGCCGGTGGACCGGATGCGGCGGGCGGCGGTCAGACCGTCCATCCGGGGCATCTGGATGTCCAGCACGATCAGTTCCGGCTGGTACGCCTCCGCCTTCGCGAGCGCGTCGATCCCGTCGACGGCGACCTCGGTGCCATAGCCCTCGAAGGCCAGGCTCCGCTGGAGCGCCTCCAGGACAGCGGGTTCGTCGTCGACGATGAGGATGCGTTCGCCTTCACGGGAAGTCGTCATGGGATCAGCCTCGCACGCGCCCGGAGCGGTCAGCCGTCACCGTCGCGGAGGTCGCCGAGGACACCCTTGACGGTGTCGACGGGGATGGCGAAGCCCAGCCCCACACTGCCCGCGCCGGCGCCGCCGGAGGCGCTCGGCGAGTACATGGCGGAGTTGATCCCGATGATCTCGCCGCGCATGTTGATCAGCGCACCGCCGGAGTTGCCGGGGTTGAGCGAGGCATCGGTCTGGATGGCCTTGTACGTGGTCCTGGAGTCGCCGGTGTCGCCGTTGAACTCCTGTCCGCCGAACTCGAAGGGCCACCCGGCGTCGGGCCGCTGGCGCTGCTCCGGCTCCTTCGCGACGGTGACATCCCGGTCGAGCGCGGAGACGATGCCGCTGGTCACGGTCCCGGTCAGCCCCTCGGGCGAGCCGATGGCGACGACCTCCTCGCCGACCGTCAGCTTCCCTGAGTCGCCGAGCGCGGCGGGCTTGAGGCCGCTCGCCCCCCGGAGCTTGACCAGGGCGAGGTCCTTGCCCGGGTCGGTGCCGACGACATCGGCGGTGTACGTCCTGCCGGTGCTGAGCCCGACCTGCACGGTGCCGGCGCCCGAGATCACATGGTTGTTGGTGATGATCTCGCCGTCCGCGCTGATGATCACCCCGGAGCCGGTGGACTGCCCCGAGGCGCCCCCCGCCTTGATCTCGACGATGCTCGGCATGACGGCCTGCGCGACCCCGGCGACCGTGCCCGCGCTGGAGCTGGCCACATTGGTCCCGTTGATCCCGCCGCCGCCGGCTCCCGCGCTCTCCCCGCCCCCGGCCCGGTCGACCAGCGCGGAGACCCCGCCCCCGATCGTGGCGGCCACGATCGCGACGGTGAGCAACAGCCCGACGGGCCGCTTCGCCCGCGCCCGGTGCGTCTGCGGGGGCTGGGCGGGCGGGGGCGGGTAGGCCGTGTCGTACGCCTGCGGGTGGGAGGGCTGCTGCTGCGGCTGCTCGCGGTAGTAGTCCGTCATGGGTACGACTGTCCCGGCGGCAGATGAGAGGAGTCTGAGGTGCCCGTAAGAACCGGGCCAGAAGTCTGTAGGCCCCGGATAAGAGGGGGCGGGGGGCTGCGGGGGCTCGTGGTGCGGGTTCGTTCCGCTCGCGGGCCGCGGGACCCCGGTCCGGTCGGTCTCACCCCCGCCGGGCGGCCCGAGCCACGAGACCCGGCCCCGCCGGCGTGTTCGGGGGCCCGCACCCGGACCTCCCGCTCCTCAACCGCCGGAGGGACCGGGTGTCAGGCCGGCCGGCCCCCGGCCCCCGCGCTCAGCAGGGCCCGGCGGCCCCCGCGCCGCAGGCCCCTCCCCGCAATCCGACCCCGCTCCCATGAAGATCATCGCGGGGTGCAGAATGACCCGTATGTCGATGACCAATACACCGAACCCGGCGACGATCGACGACACTTCGCTGATCAGCCGCACCCTGGCCCGTGCTTTTCACGACGACCCGATGATGAGCTGGTTCTTCCCCGACGCCGCCACGCGCGAGGCGCGGATGGACCGCTACTTCGGCACGATCTTCGCCCGGCAGTACGTCGGCCACGGCGCCTGCGAGCGCACCGCGTCCGCCGCGTCGTTCTGGGTGCCGCCGGGTGCGCAGGCCGTTCCCGACGCGGAGACCATAGCGGAGCTGATGGACATCCTGGGCGACCGGGCGTCCCTGTTCCGGCAGGCCGTGGAGGCGGCGGTCGAGCACGCGCCCCAGGAGCCGCACTGGTACCTCGCCGTCGTCGGGGCCGACCCGGCGGCGCGCGGGCAGGGGCACGGGGCGGCCCTCCTGCGCTCCGGGCTCGCCAAGGCCGACGCCGAGGGGATGCCGGTCTATCTGGAGTCCTCCAAGCCGGAGAACCTCCCCTTCTACGAGCACTTCGGCTTCACGGTGCTCGGTGAGGCGGAACTTCCCGGCGGCGGGCCGACCCTCTGGGTGATGCGCCGCGAGCCGCGCCCGGTGGATGCCTGAGCCTCACCGAGGCCCCCCGCTGCGCGCGGGCTCCCCGCGCACCGGACGCCGGCGAGGCTGAACCACCCGGCCCGCCGGGCGTCCGAAGGCGGACCCCGTGGCACAGGACCCCGCGCGCGCCCCGCGCCACAAGCCCCCGCAGCCCCGCGCCACAAGCCCCCGCACCCCCGCACCCCCAGCCCTCGCACCCCCGCGCCGTGCCGGAGGAACCCCCGCCGGCGAGCGGAGCTACCCGCAGCCGCACGACCTCCGGATCACCAGACCCGAAGGGAACTGCCGCACCCGCTCCCGGCGCGAGCCCGCCAGACGGAGGCTCTCGTCCAGGACGAGGTCGACGGCCGCGCGGGCCATCGCGGGGCGGTCGGAGGAGACGGTGGTGAGGGGCGGGTCCGTGAGGTGGGCCTCCTTCACGTCGTCGAAGCCCGCCACCGCCAGCTCCCCCGGCACATCGATCCGCAGCTCCCGCGCCGCCCTCAGCACCCCGATGGCCTGGTCGTCCGTCGAGCAGAAGATCGCCGGCGGGCGCTCCGGGCCCGCCAGCAGCTTCAGGGCGACCTGGTACGCCTCGTACCGGTTGAAGGGCGCCTGGAAGAGCCGCCCCTCCACCGGGCGCCCCGACTCCAGCATCGCCCGCCGCCAGCCCTCGACATGGTCGGTCACCGGGTCGCCGACCGGAGGTGTCGACTCCGGGCCGCCGAGGCAGGCGACATACGCGTTGCCGTGCTCCAGGAGGTGGCGGGTCGCCAGTTGGGCGCCGCCGATGTCGTCCGTCACCACCGCCACGTCGTCGATCGCCTCGGGGCGCTCGTGCAGCAGCACCACCCGCGCGTCCCACGCCTCGATCTCCTGCGCGGCCTGCTCGGTCAGCCCCTGGCTCACCAGGATCAGCCCGGCCACCCGCATCCCGAGGAACGCGCGGAGGTAGTGGACCTCGCGCTCGCGCCGGTAGTCGGAGTTCCCGACGAGCACCATCTTCCCGCGCTCGGCCGCGGCCTGCTCCACCGCGTGCGCCATCTCCGCGAAGAAGGGCTGCCGGGCATCGGGAACGATCATGCCTATGAGGTCGGTCCGCCGCGACGCCATCGCCTGGGCCACCCGGTCCGGGCGGTACCCCAGCTCCTTGATCGCGGCGAGTACGCGCTCGCGCGTGGCCGGTGCGACCGGCCGGGGTCCGTTGTTGATGACATAGCTGACCACGGCGGTCGACGTACCCGCCAGCCGCGCCACATCGTCCCGCGTCACCTTGGCCACGCGCGGCAGTCTACGCGTGGTGACCTACCTCTGGGCAGGCCGTACGGCGGCTTTCTGCTGCTCGGAGGCCTCTTCCGAACGGGCGATCGCGGAGACCGCCTCCGCCGCCTCCCGCTCCGCCTTCTCCGGCACCACGAAGCGGTATCCCACATTTCGTACGGTTCCGATGAGCGACTCGTGCTCCGGGCCGAGCTTGGCGCGCAGCCGCCGCACATGGACGTCCACCGTGCGCGTACCGCCGAAGTAGTCGTACCCCCAGACCTCCTGGAGGAGCTGGGCCCGGGTGAACACCCGCCCCGGGTGCTGCGCCAGATACTTCAGCAGCTCGAACTCCTTGAAGGTCAGATCCAGGACCCGGCCCTTCAGCTTCGCGCTGTAGGTCGCCTCGTCCACCGAGAGATCGCCGTTGCGGATCTCCATGGGGGAGTCGTCCGCGCCGATCTGCCGGCGGCCCATGGCCAGCCGCAGCCGGGCCTCGACCTCCGCGGGGCCCGCGGTGTCCAGGAGGACGTCGTCGACGCCCCAGTCCGCGGTGACGGCCGCGAGACCGCCCTCGGTCACCACCAGGATCAGCGGACAGCCGGGGCCGGTGGACCGCAGCAGCTGGCAGAGCGACCGCACCTGCGGCAGATCGCGGCGGCCGTCGACCAGGATCACATCGGCGCCGGGGGTGTCGACCAGCGCCGGGCCCTCGGCGGGGGCCACCCGCACGCTGTGCAGAAGCAGTCCGAGCGCGGGAAGCACCTCCGCGGACGGCTGGAGGGCGTTGGTCAGCAGCAGCAGAGAGCTCATCGAACTCCACCTGCCTGTGCCCGGGTCGTCGTCGTCTTGAGGTTGTGCACGGTTCGCTCACCCATAACGTCGGTTCCTCCTCGGTCCCTGCGAGGACGTGGTGCTGCGGCCCTGCTTCGTACGGTTGGTTCACCTGTCTGTAACAACAGCCAGGAAACACAAAAGGACCCGGGGGCTGCGTCGCCCGGATCCTCTTCCGAGCAGAATAGCTCACATGCGTTCTGAGCCAGAGGGCCGATTTCACACTGTGGACGCCTCTCCGGTCCCACACGACTCACGGGACAAATCTACCCGTACCACCCTGATCACCTCGGACGGCGTACGGATCGAGGCCCGGTACCACCCCGGCCCCGAGGGCCCGCCCGGCACCGCCGTCGTTGTCGCGCACGGCTTCACCGGCTCCCTGGACCGGCCCGCCCTGCGCCGCGCCGCCGGGGTGTTCGCCCAGCGTGCGGCGGTGGTGACGTTCTCCTTCCGGGGCCACGGCGGCTCATCGGGCCGCTCCACGGTCGGCGACCGCGAGGTGCTCGATCTCGCCGCCGCCGTCGGCTGGGCGCGTGCTCTCGGTCACAGCAGGGTGGTGACGGTCGGTTTCTCGATGGGCGGCTCGGTGGCCCTGCGCCACGCGGCACTCCACGCGCCGGGCCGGTTCACCGGGACCGGAGGAGTTCAGGGGCGCACGGAAGCACGCGCCGGGGTGCGAGCGGCGCACACCGACGCCGTTGTCTCCATCAGTGCCCCCGCCCGCTGGTACTACCGGGGTACGGCCCCGATGCGGCGGGTCCACTGGGTGATCAGCAGCCCCCTGGGCCGGGCCGTGGGGCGGTACGGGCTGCGCACCCGCGTCGACACCCGCGCCTGGGACCCGGTCCCGCTCTCCCCGGCCGGCGCCGTGCCGCTGATCGCCCCCACCCCGCTGCTCGTCGTGCACGGCGAACGCGATCCGTACTTCCCCCTCGACCACCCCCGGATGCTCGCGGCGGCCGGCCCCGCCGAACTCTGGGTGGAGCCGGGGATGGGGCACTCGCCCTACGTCCGCGACGAGGCCCGAAATGCCGCGGGTGACCTGCTGCTCGCCCGTATCGCCCAGTGGCTGGCCGACCGGGAGCCCTCCGCGCATGGCTCATGATGGATGCCGACGAAGGGAGTCGCGCATGCCGGCGGGGACGATCCGCTACTGGGCCGCGGCGAAGGCGGCGGCCGGGACATCGGAGGAGCCGTACCGCGCGGGCACGCTCGCCGAGGCGCTCGCCGCCGTGCGGGAACGCCACCCCGGGGAGCTGACGCGTGTGCTCCTCCGGTGCTCTTTCCTCGTCGACGGCGATCCCGTCGGCACCCGGGACCATGAGACCGTACGGCTTGCCGAGGGCGGCACGGTCGAGGTGCTCCCGCCGTTCGCAGGAGGGTGAACCACACAGCATGAGCAGCGATCAGCAGTATCCGCGGTACCCGCAGGGGCAGCAGCCGTACCAGGGGCCGTACGACGACCCGCACCAGGGCCCGTACCCGGGACCGCAGCACCCGCACCCGCACCAGAGCCCGCACCAGAGCCCGCACCAGAGCCAGTACCAGGGCGGGCAGCAGGGCCAGCACGGACAGCACGGACAGCACGGACAGCACGGCCAGCAGGGGCAGTACGCCCCGCAGGCGTACCCGCAGCCCCCCGTGCCGCAGCAGGACGGCGCCGCGCAGACCTGGGAGGGCGAGACCTGGGACACCGCCTACCAGCCGGCCATACCGCCGGAGCGGTTCGCCCCCGCGCCCCCGCCCCCGCCCGCCGCCGAGGAGACCGCGTACCTCCCCCCGGTCCACGGCCACGGACAGAGCCCCGCCCCCGCCCCGGGCCCCTTCCCGGGCGCTGCCCGCCCGCTGCCCGCCGAGACCCCTCGGCGGCACGAGCCCGCCGGGCCGGCGCCCGCGCCCGGAGCCGCCGGCTACAGCACCCCCACCACCGGGGGGAACACCCGGGTCACCGACGCCCAGCGGGCCCGCGCCGAGGGCCGTTCGCCGATCATCCCGCCGGGCATCGAACCCGCCGCGCTGACCGCCGGACTCGGCCTGCTCCTCGCGGGCGGCGCCGCCCTCGGCACCTACGGTCTGCTCGTCCCGCTCGTGCTGCTCCAGGCCGTCACCGCCGCCGGATGGTTCCGGCTGAACGGCATGTGGCCCGCCCGCCAGGGCATCGCGCTCGCCTTCGCGGGCGGCCTGGCCGCCGACGCCGTGCTGCTCGGGGTCGGCCGGGAGAACGCGCCCGCCGCGATCCTCGGCACCCTCGGCGTGTGGGTGCTGATCGTCCTGGTGCTCCAGCTCCGCAGCGCCGCGGGCTCGGACGAGCGGATGCAGGGGCTGATGGCGACGGTGGCCTCCACCGCGCTCACCATCCTCGCGGCCGGATACCTCGCCGCGGCCGACGACGCCGTGATCGTGGGCGGGATCGCGGTCGCCGGCGCCACCGTGGCGCGCGCGCTGCCGCTGCCCGCCATCGGCTCCGTGGTGTTCTCCCTGCTCGCGGGGGCCGGCGCGGGCCTCGCCGCGGGCGGCATGACCTCCTTCGGCTCGGACGGCTGGCTGCCGGGCCTGGTGGCGGGGGCGCTCGCGCTGGTCGGGCTGCGGGTCGCCAGCTACGACTACCCCTCCCGGTTCGTCCACTTCACGGCGGGCGTGGCCCTGCCGCTGACCGCCGCCGCGCCCGCGGTCTACCTCCTCGGCCGGGCCCTGCTCCCGGGGGCGTGAGCCGCGCCGTCGACCCGCCCGCCACGGGGCTCCCAGGAACCAACGACGCCGCCCGGACGTCGATCAGTAACGGACAGGGCGCCGTCGTCCGGGAGCCCCCGGCCGGCTGAGGGGGGCGCGGGCGAACCGACCAGAGTGGGGTACACCGGGCAATGCGCGCACTGCGAATAACGCTGATCATCGCCGTGGTCCTCGGCGTCCTCTTCACCGCCCTCGACCGGATCGCGGTCAGCTTCGCGGAGTCCGAGGCGGCCGGGAAGATCCGCGACAGCCAGGGACTGCCCTCCACCCCGGAGGTCTCCATCAAGGGCTTCCCGTTCCTGACCCAGGTCATGGACCGGCGTCTCGACGAGGTCGGGATCAGCCTCTCCGGCATCACCGCCAACGCGGGCGGCCGTTCGGTGGAGGTCACCGAGGTCCGCGCCGGACTGACCGGGGTGACCGTCGGCAGCGGGTACGACTCCGCCGTCGCCGGGCGCGCCGAGGGCTCCGCGCGGATCTCGTACGAGGCTCTGGGCAAGGCCGCCCCCGAGGGCGCCACCATCGGCTGGGCGGGTGCCGAGCGGGCGGCGAAGGGCCAGGTCAAGCTGGAGGGCCCGCTGGCCGATGTGGTGAAGGGCGCGGGAGTCCCGGTGCCGGACGCGGTCGCCGGGGCGCTCGGGGGCCGCACCATATCCGCGTACAGCACGGTCGAACTGACCGGCGGGAACACCCTGCGGCTGACGGCCGACGGCCTGCCGGAGCTGCCGGTCCAGGGCTTCGGGAAGGCGCTGCGGCAGGCGGTGGACCTGGAGTTGAAGATCGAGGGGATGCCCGCCGGGATCAGGCTCGACCGTCTGGAGCTGTCCGAGGACGGGCTGAGGATCACCGGCACGGGCAGGGATGTCGCGCTGGCCGGCTAGGGAGTCTCTTCCGGATCGGGCCGGTGGAGGGTGATCAGCCGGGCCAGGTGCGTTCCCGCGAGCAGCAGGGGCCGGGTGCTCCGGGAGACCTGGGCGGCCAGTTCGGCGCCCTCCAGGGTGCTGACGACCGTGGTGGCGAGGTCCGCGGCGGTCTCCTCGGGGAGGCCGGAGGCCCGGAGCCGCTCGGCGACGACCTCCTCCCAGCGGGCGAAGGCCCCGGCGGCGGCCCGCTGGATGTCCGGGAGGCGCCCGGCGGTCCCCAGGGCGGTGGCCGTGACCGGGCAGCCCTCGGTCCACTCGGAGGCGCTCAGCCCGTCGGCGAGGGTCCGGGCGAGGGCGAGCACCGCCTCGGCGGGGTCCGCCCCCTCGCCGAGGACCTCCCGCAGGATGTCGGAGAACTCCTCATCGCCCCGGTGCACGGCGGCGACGGCCAGCTCCTGTTTGCCGCCGGGGAAGAAGTGGTAGACCGAGCCCAGGGTGGCGCCGGCCTCCTGCGAGATCTGCTTGATCCCGGTGCCGTCGTACCCCTGGCGCTGCATCAGGGCGGAGGCCGCCCGGACGATCCGCTCCCGGGTGCCGGGGGTGTCGTCACCGGCCTCCGGTCCGGTTCCCGCTGCGGTCCGCCGGCGTGTCCTGGTCTGCATCCTCCCGAATCTACTGGATGGAACGTCCACTACAGAAGTGGGCGCGGAGCCCCGGCGCCCCTCGGATGGCCGCATGGTGAGACGGGCCTGTCCGATGGGCAGAAAGGGGTCCGGACGAGCCGCCGGCGGGTGCCGCGACGGCGGTCCGCACCCTCTTCCGTGTCATATGGCGGACGATCGTGTCTCAGTATTCGACACGCCGGTGACATAGCGCCCGATCCGTCCCTACGATCGGACGCATGAAGCAGCGACAGGCGGATCTCACGAAGCGGCGGGCAGTCGACCTGTGCCGCGTCGCCGCCATGCTCTGTCGCGCCGTCTGAGCGAGAGCCCCGCTCTCCCTTCCCTGGCCCTTCGACCTCTGATCAGGGCCGTCCCCGTGCGGTACGCCGCTCCTGACGCGTATCCGCGCAGCCTCTCCCGCACCGTCCCGCCGCACACTGCCCCGGAGGAGAAACCGCATGAGCCGCAGCGACGTCCTGGTCGACGCCGACTGGGTCGAGGCCCACCTCGACGATCCGCAGGTCGCCATTGTCGAGGTCGACGAGGACACCTCGGCGTACGAGAAGAACCACATCAGGAACGCGATCCGGATCGACTGGACCAAGGATCTCCAGGACCCGGTCCGCCGCGACTTCATCGACCAGGAGGGCTTCGAGAAGCTCCTCTCCGCCAAGGGCATCGCGAACGACACCACCGTCGTGCTCTACGGCGGCAACAACAACTGGTTCGCCTCCTACGCCTACTGGTACTTCAAGCTCTACGGCCACGAGAGCGTCAAGCTCCTCGACGGCGGGCGCAAGAAGTGGGAGCTCGACTCCCGCGACCTGGTCGACGCCGTGCCGGCCCGCGCCGAGACCCAGTACAAGGCGAAGCCGCAGAACACCGCCATCCGCGCCTTCCGCGACGATGTCGTCAGCGCGATCGGCGCGCAGAACCTGGTCGACGTGCGCTCCCCCGACGAGTTCAGCGGCAAGCTGCTCGCCCCGGCGCACCTCCCGCAGGAGCAGTCGCAGCGCCCCGGCCACGTGCCGAGCGCCCGCAACATCCCGTGGTCCAAGAACGCCAACGACGACGGCACCTTCAAGTCGGACGAGGAGCTGTCGAAGCTCTACACCGACGAGCGGGTCGACCTGGCGAAGGACACCATCGCCTACTGCCGCATCGGTGAGCGCTCGGCCCTGACCTGGTTCGTCCTGCACGAGCTGCTCGGTGTCGAGAACGTCAAGAACTACGACGGCTCCTGGACCGAGTACGGCTCCCTGGTCGGCGTGCCGATCGAGCTCGGCCCCGCCAAGTAACCCCAGCGAAGCAACCCCCGAACCACGGAACCATTGGAGAGCTGTATGTGTGGAGCGAAGGCCGGGGGCCCCGACGCCTCGACGATCAAGCCCGGTGAGACGACGATCCAGGGGCAGGTGACCCGCGACGGCGAGCCCGTCACCGGCTATGTCCGGCTGCTGGACTCGACGGGCGAGTTCACGGCCGAGGTTCCGACCTCGGCGACCGGGCAGTTCCGCTTCTACGCGGCCGAGGGCACCTGGACCGTACGCGCCCTGGTGCCGGGCGGCACCGCGGACCGCACCGTCGTCGCGCAGACGGGCGGCCTGGCGGAAGTGGCGATCGCGGTCTGAGCGCCGGCACCGCGATCGCCGTGTGACCCTCGCGGTCACCCGAACGGCCGAAGGGCCGCACCCCCGGGGGTTGGACGCCACTGGAAGGGGGGTGCGGCCCTTCGGTCGTGCCCGGCCGCGCGCCGCCCGCCGCCGTACTCTGGAGACATGTACGCACGGCGTCGGCGTGCCTATTTCCTGCTGATGGGCGGGTGCCTGGTCCTGTTCGTGTCGGCCTGGTCCCTGGTGCGCCTCTGGTCGGTCCCGGCGGCCATCGCGATGTGTGTGGTCGCCATGGTCATCCCGCCGTTCGCGGCGATCGTCGCCAATCGCCGGGGCCCCGACGACCGCTGGTGGGACGACCCCTCGGGCGACCCCACATCGGACGCCTGGTGGGACGAACTGGACGGGAAGCGCCGGGGCGGCAGCGGCGGCACGGACGGCGACACCGGCACCGACGGCAACACCGGCGACTCCGGTGACACCGGCAGCACTGGCGGCACGGACGACCGCCGGCCGTAGCCGCCGGCCGGTGGTGGCCGGTGGTGGCGGGAAGGCATGGAGGCGCGGGCGGTGCCGCGCGTCAGTAGACGAGAGCCTGGACGCCGTCCGCCATGATCTCGCTGACGAAGACCTGCGCCCCGGCGATGCGCACGCCGTCGAGCACATCCGCCTCGGTGATGTCCCGGCGCGCCGCGCACTGGGTGCACACCGTGATCACCCCGGCCGCCTGGACCGACGCGATCAGATCCGGCAGCGGCGCGGCGTGCGGAAGCTCGAAGCCGGCCGCCCGGCCCGGCAGCGCGAACCACGAGGACTCACCGGTGAGCCAGAGCGACACCTCCACCCCGCTGGCCACGGCGACGGCCGCCACCGTGAAGGCCTGCGAGCAGCGCTCGGGCGCGTCGGCGCCTGCGGTCACTTTGATCACGAGCTTCTTCGCCATGACCGAACTGTAATGCGCGCCCCCGCGCCCCCGGCCGCCGCCGTCCCCTTCCCCCGGACGGCCGTTTCCCCCGGACGGCCGTCCTCCGGAACCGGCCCCCCGGGCCGGCCCGGCCCGGCGCCACACCCTCCGGGGCCGTGCGGCGCCGGACCTCACAGCGATGGCCGGGCCCCCACCCATTAGGCTGGGGCCCGGACTCCGTCTCACCGATTCACCGATCCGCCCGATCACCGAATCGCCCACCGCTGATCCGAGGAGAGCACCCCGTGCTTACGGCATTCTTCGAAGCCCTGCTGGTCCTGGTCTGCATCGGCGTCGCCGCCTTCGCCCTGCTGACCGTGAAGAAGCTGTACCAGGGCCAGCGCTAGCCACGGGCCAGAGCGCGGGACCGCCCCACCACCGCCGAAGGGCCCACCCGGCCGGACGGCGCGCCCCAGCCGACGTACCTACAGATCGCCAGAGCTGCTCATGATCGAGATTCCGTCCGACCTCAATCCGGACCTCGTCCCCCTCGCCTTCCTCCTCGGAACCTGGGAGGGCGCGGGTGTCTCCGACTTCCCCGGCGCCGAGAAGTGCAACTTCGGCCAGTCCGTGACCTTCAGCCACGACGGCCGGGACTTCGTCGAGTACGCCTCGCACAGCTGGGTCCTCGACAGCGAGGGCAACAAGGTCCGGCCGCTGGAGAGCGAGCACGGCTACTGGCGCGTCGACAAGGACCGCAAGGTCGAGGTCGTCATGGTCCGCGACCAGGGCGTCGTGGAGATCTGGTACGGCGAGCTGGCCGACCAGAAGCCGCAGATCGACCTGGTCACCGACGCCGTGGCCCGCACCGCGGCCTCCGGCCCGTACAGCGGCGGCAAGCGGCTCTACGGCTATGTGAAGGGCGACCTGATGTGGGTGGGCGAGAAGTCCACCCCCGAGGTGCCGCTGCGGCCGTACATGTCGGCGCATCTGAAGAAGACCGTCACGCCCGAGCAGGTCGAGTCCTGGGCCAAGGACATCGGTGACCTCCCGGACGACGGCATCGCCTTCTTCAAGTAGACCCCCCGCCGAAGCGGACCGGTCCGGGACAGGGGTTCCGGACCGGCGCCCGCCTACACTGGGGGCGTGGTGAGCACCGACTGGAAGAGTGATCTGCGGCAGCGCGGCTACCGGCTGACCCCTCAGCGCCAGCTTGTCCTGGAAGCCGTCGACACCCTCGACCACGCGACCCCCGACGACATTCTCTGCGAGGTCCGCAGGACCGCCGCCGGGATCAACATCTCCACCGTCTACCGGACGCTGGAGCTGCTGGAGGAGCTGGGGCTCGTCTCCCACGCCCACCTCGGCCACGGCTCCCCGACCTACCACCTCGCGGACCGCCACCACCACCTCCACCTGGTCTGCCGCGACTGCACCGAGGTGACCGAGGTGGACGCCGAGATGGCGGCGGAGTTCACCGGCAAGCTGCGCGACAGCTTCGGCTTCGACACCGACCTCAAACACTTCGCGATCTACGGCCGCTGCGGCGGCTGCACCGCCGACCGGGCCGGTGGCGGGGGCGCCGGGGGCCGCACGGCTGAAGCGTCAACTACCGAGTCGTAGGCTTTCCCCATGGCCACTGTGAAGAGCCCTCTGCTGTCCCTGCCCGGCGCCGTACCCGCCGAGGGAGCCGATGAAGGTGTCGCCGCGCACTACGGCGACCTCTTCCGCGAACAGCGCGCCCTCGCGGACGGCACCGGTCTGGTCGACCTCTCCCACCGCGGTGTCCTCACCGTCACCGGCGACGACCGGCTGAGCTGGCTGCATCTGCTGCTCACCCAGCACATGACCGACCTCCCGGCCGGACAGGCCACGGAGGCGCTGGTGCTCTCCGCGAACGGCCATATCGAGCACGCGCTCTATCTGGTCGACGACGGCACCACGGTCTGGGCGCACGTCGAGCCCGGCACCCAGGAGGCGCTGATCGCCTATCTGGAGTCGATGAAGTTCTTCTACCGGGTCGAGGTCGCCGACCGCACCGGCGACATCGCCGTGGTGCATCTGCCCGCCGGCTCGATCGCCCCGGTCCCGGACGGTGTCGCGGTACGGGAGACCGCGCACGGCCGTGATCTCTTTCTGCCCCGCGCCGACCTGGAGTCCTACACCGCCGCGCAGGGCCCGCCGGCCGGGATTCTGGCGTACGAGGCCCTGCGCGTCGAGGGGCACCGGCCGCGGGCCGGCTTCGAGACCGACCACCGGACCATCCCGCACGAGCTGGGGTGGATCGGCACCGCCGTCCACCTCCAGAAGGGCTGCTACCGGGGGCAGGAGACGGTCGCCCGGGTCCAGAACCTGGGCAGGCCGCCGCGCCGGCTGGTCTTTCTGCACCTCGACGGCAGCGAGGTGCATCTGCCGGGGCCGGGCACCCCGGTCACGCTCGCGTCGGACGGCACGGAGGGGCGGAAGCTGGGTGTCGTCACCACATCGGCCCGCCATCACGAGCTGGGGCCGATCGCGCTGGCCGTGGTGAAGCGGAACGTGCCGGTGGACGCGGAGCTGCTGGCGGGCGGGACGGCCGCGGCACAGGAGACGGTGGTCGAGCCGTAGCGGCCGGGCCCGCCGGCCCTGGCGGCCGGCGGGGACCCCCGCGCTGGATTCGGGGGGGGGGGGGGCGAGTGACCCAACCCCCCCCGGGGGAATGTGCACCCGCCCCGGGGAAATGGCCCCCATAGTTAGAGAGTCAAAAAGGAACAAAAAAAAACA
>NZ_JBEOYB010000093.1:0-25224 GCF_040296845.1 Streptomyces sp. NPDC001985 | reverse complement strand
GGTACGGGTCCCGCGCCGTGGGCCCGTACCGGCAGCGGCGGCGGGCGCGCACCGCCCCGAGCGGGGGGCGGGGTGCCGGTGGGACCGGCGGATTCGGGCACCACCGGCATCGCCGTCCGCTGTACGGGGACGGCGGCCGCGGCTCCCGTCCCGCCGGGCGCGGGTGGGTGCGGTCGCACGACCGGGACGGCGGGAGCCGCCGGAGGAGCGGGGGAAGGGGCGGGCTCCCCGGGCGGAGGTCCCGGTGGGCGGGCGGGGCGCGGCTCCGCGCCCGGCTTCCGCGCGAGGGGATTCGGGCCCGAGGGGTCCTGGGGGCGGAGGTCCTGCGGGCGGGGGCGGGTGGTGGGAGGGGACGGCCGCGCTGTCCCGCTCGCGCTCGGAGCCGGGGGCGGAGTCGGCCGCGCTCGCGCTGACGTTCTCCCGGTCGTCCCGCCGCGCACGGCGCGCTGGACGAGCCGCGGGAGGAAGCCGCCGGCCGCCCGGTCGCGCGCTGGGCGGTCGGGCCGTTGCGCGGGGGTCCGGTGCGGCCGGTCAGCCCGGTCCGGCCGGGGCTCCCGCACCGGGTCCGCCGGCACAGCAGCGGACTCCGGTGGGCGCCGGGGCCCGTCGACGGGCGGGCGGGGCGAGGAGGTCCCGCCCAGGCCGGTACGGGTGGTCCGGGTGGTGCGCCCGGTGGCCGGACTGCCGGGCGCGGGCCCCGCGCCGGCCGTTCCGGTCCGGCCGGGCGGGACCGGCTCGGTGGGCCGCCGGGGCCGCCGGGGCGCCGTTCCCGGTGGAGGGGACGGACGGCGCCGCTCCGGCCGCGAGGCGTCCCGCTCCGACGGCGGCTCGGCGGGTCCCGGCTGCCGTGCCCCACGGCGCCAGACGGGTGTCACGACCGGCCGGGACCCGCCGCCCGCCGTCGCCGCCGGTGCGGCGGAGCCCATGCCGGAGCCGGTGCCCACCGTGAGGGCTCTGCCCGCGAGCAGCCCCCGCGACCGCCGCACGACGGGCGCTGGTCCCCCGGCACCGGCGGTGGCGAGCGGGGCCGGCCGGCCCTTCCCCCGCTCCGGGGCGACCTTCCGGACACGCACCGGTGCGGGAGGGGACGGTTCCGTACGGGCGGTCCCGGCCGCGCTGCGGACAGCGGCGGTTTCCGGGGCCGGCGCGGAGGTCTGACGCACCGGCATGCGCGGGGGCCCGGGGGCCGGCTCGGCCGGTGCGGGGAGTGCGGGCGCGGCCCCTGGAACCGGCGGGCGCTGCCGGGGACCCGCGGTTCCCGGCCGGCTCCGGCGGCCGTCACCGAGCAGCGGAGCGCCGCCCTCGATCCTGGCCGTCGACGGCAGGGACGGCAGGGGGAGGCCGATCCCGCCACGGGCGCGGGCCCCTGTCCCGGAGGGCCCGTCCGGCGGCGCCGATCGCGCGGGCGGCCGGGGAGCGCCGGAAGGATTCGGGGGCTCGGGCTCCGTTCGCGATCGCCGGGCGGGCCGGGCCGTCGGGGTTCGCGGGGTGTGCGGTCCCGTGGTTCCGCCGGCCGGTTCCGTACGGTGCGCGGCGGGCGGCGACGGCGGGCGTTCCGGTGCCGGGGCCGGCCCGGTGGCGGGGGCCGGCCGGTCCGGCCGGGGCGGTTCCCGGCGTACCACCGGCTTCATCGGCTCCGGTGGGGGCGTGGTCGCCTCGGGGGTCACCGCGTCCGGAGTCCGTCGCTGGAGCACGGGAGCGACCGTGGACGGTCGCCCGGCCGGGCCGGAGGACGTGTCCCCGGAGAGGACGGCCCCGGCGGGCGGTTCCGGCGGGGGCTGCCCCAGGGCGGGGCGCACGGCTGCGGCGGTGGGTCGGCGGGAAGCGCGATCCCCCGGGGGTACGGGTTCGGAGGGTGCGGCGGGAGCCGGCCCGCCGGAGCCGGCCGGTGGCCCGGGCACGGCCGCCGGTGCGGGGGTGAGGGCGGAAGGGGTGGCCGGTGGCAGCGCGGCGACGCGCCGGAGGGGCATCGCCGGGCGGCGGGCGACGGTCAGGGACGGCCCGCTCGGCCGGGGACGCACGGCGGCGGGGAGAGTCCGCCGGAGCGGAGCCGCCACCACCGGCACGGGCGCGGGTGCGCTGTCCGCGGACGGGGGGAATCCCGGCACGACGGACGGCCCGGACACCGCCCGCTGTCCCCCATCACCACCCGAACCCGCACCCGCACCCGCCGAAGAAGGCCCGGGCACCGCACCCCCGGACCGACGCGAACCCGGCACCACCAACGGCCCGGACACCGCACCCCGCTCCCCATCACCCGAACCCGAACCGGTATCCGCCGAAGAAGGCCCGGATACCGCACCCCCGGACCGACGCGAACCCGGCACCACCAACGGCCCGGACACCGCACCCCGCTCCCCACCACCCGAACCCGAACCCGCACCCGCACCCGCCGAAGAAGGCCCGGGCACCGCACCCCCGGACCGACGCGAACCCGGCACCACCAACGGCCCGGACACCGCACCCCGCTCCCCACCACCCGAACCCGAACCCGCACCCGCACCCGGACTCGTATCCGGGGTGGCCGGGCCGTCCCCCGGGGGTGTCGTACGGCTCGTCCGCCGGCGCGGTGCCGGCTTCGCACCGGCCGTACGGCCGCCCGGCGCCCCCGTCACAGGCTCCTCCACCGGTTCGGCCCCGGCGTCCGCGCCGGGTCTGACGGCCCGCAGAAGCAGGGGCCCGCCGGCCGGGGAGGACCGGGCGCGGGCCGGGCGGGCGACTCCGTGGATCAGCCCCACCGGCGCGGACGGCAGCACCGCGTGGCCGAGTTCGCCGCCGAACGCGGGGTTCTGCCATGAGGCGAGGCCGGATCTGAACCGCAGCCCGTCGCTCACCGCGATCGCGGACCGGGCGACCGTCGTCCGCGGCGGCGCGACCCGCCGCCAGCCGCCGTCCCAGCCCTCGCCCGCGCCCCGCTCCCCCGTCCCCCGGCCCGCCTCCGGTGCCGTTCCGCCTCCGTCGCCGTCCCCGGCGCCCGAGGCCGCGTCCGGCCGCCGCGGGCCGCGCCGGCGGAACCAGTCCCCGTATCCCACAGAATCAACCGCCTTCGTTGACGCGGGTGTTGATCCGCGCTATCTCCCGCACCCACTGCTGACGCTCGCCGTGGGTGAGGTCGAGGATGTCCTCTCGCTGCCAGTGGAAGTGGTAGGCGATGTACGCGATCTCCTCCCGCAGCCGGGGAATCGCGTACGTCACGATTCCCCCAGGCGCCCACCCGAGAGGTCCACCTCGAACGATCCGTGGCACAGCGGACAGGTCACCGCGGCGTGGGTGTGTCCCTCGCTGTTGATCCGGCGGTAGAAGTCCTGGAGGAACGCCACATCGGTGGCGTACATCCGCTCCACCACCCCGGCGTGCACATCGGTGACGGTGCCGAGCCGGGTGATCACCTGGCTCAGCAGCACCACGCTCAGATACGCCGGGTTCTCCTTCACCCGCAGATCGATCTGCGGGCGCAGTTCGTCCCGTGCCGTCGCGAGCCGCATGGTGCCGTGCCGGTGCGCCCGGCCCTCGTCGTCGACGTACCCGCGCGGGAGTTCGAACGCGAACTCCGTACGCGACTCCTCGCGGTCGCGGTCCCGTCCCGGAGCCGGCGCGGAACCCTCCTCGCGGCCGGTGGACGGCGCCGGCGCGAGGCCGTCGATGATCTCGTCGAGCCCGCCCGACCTGACGGTCCTGCGCCTCATTCGACCACGATCTCCTCGAAGGTGATGGTCACCGTCTCCGTGGCGGCGCTGGACTCTCCGGCCTTCAGCGAGGGACCCTCCCACTTGCTGGCCCACCCCTGCATCAGCTGGATGCGCCGGACCGTGGCACCCGTCGAGTCCTTGATCTCGATGGTGAGGTTCTGGCGGGCGGTGTCGACGGCGCCGTTGTTGAGCGTCTCCTTGATCCAGTTGGTGAACTCACTGCTCTGGTCGAGCCCTCGGGTGATCGTCACCTCGCCCGCCTGACGCGCGCCGGGCTGTTTGCGGATGATCTGTTTGCCCTCGGCGGTCACTTGGCGGACCTCGACGACTTCCTCCTCGACGGTCATACCGCTGACCTCCTGGATCGACTCGACGAGATAGCCGCCGAGCTGCACGCCGAAGACATGGGTGGAAAGAGCGTCGCCCTCTGCCATGGGTCTGTGTCACCTACTCCGTTCGCGGTTGCTGCCGGATCACTCGTCGACGAGGCTGGTGCTGTCGGAGAACTGCGCGAGGCGGAAGACCACGAATTCCGCGGGCTTCACCGGCGCCACGCCGATCTCGCACACGACCCGCCCGAGGTCGATCGACTCCTGCGGGTTGTTGTCACGGTCGCACTTGACGTAGAACGCCTCCTCGGCCGTGCGGCCGAAGAGGGCGCCCCGGCGCCACTCCTCGATGAGGAAAGCGGTGACGTTGCGCCGGATGCTCGACCACAGGCGGTCGTCGTTCGGCTCGAACACCACCCACTGGGTGCCCAGGAGGATCGACTCCTCCAGGTAGTTGAAGAGCCGGCGCACATTGAGATAGCGCCAGGCCGGGTCGGACGAGAGCGTGCGCGCCCCCCAGATCCGGATGCCCCGCCCGGGGAAGGCGCGCACACAGTTCACACCGATGGGGTTGAGCAGGTCCTGTTCGCCCTTGCTGAGGCGGATCTCCAGATCCACCGCGCCCCGGATGACCTCGTTGGCGGGGGCCTTGTGCACTCCGCGCTCGCTGTCGCTGCGCGCCCAGACCCCGGCGACGTGTCCGCTCGGCGGCACCAGGGTGTTGCGGCCGGTCGCCGGGTCGAAGACCTTGAGCCACGGGTAGTACACGGTCGCGTAGCGCGAGTCGAATCCGGCGTCGTCGTTGCGCCAGGTACGGGCGCGCTGGGCGGACAGCCCGGGCGGTGTGTCCAGAATGGCGACCCGGTCGCCCATCTGTTCGCAGTGCGAGATGACCGCCAGCTGCACGGTCTTGACGCCCTCGGCGTCGATGTCGCCGCGCCGGTGGGCGCTCATCAGATCCGGTACGGCGACCATGGTGACCTCGTCGATCGCCTCCAGGCCCGCGAACCCGGTCCGGGCGGCGGTGTCGCCGACGTACTCGGCCGCGTCGAGCCGGGTCACCACCCCGGTGCCGGGGGCGGGCGCGGCGGGCGCGAGGGTCAGGCTCTGCCGGTCGGGGCGGCTCTGCGCCGCACCGGGCTGTTCGGTGACCTCGATGAGCCGGGACTCGCGGGTCTGGGTGACCACATAGCCCTTGACGTTCTTGCGGGTGGAGACGTCATAGCTCTCCACGACCTTGCCCGACTGGCGCACCAGGAGCCGGAAGCGGTCCTCCGGCGGGTTCTCGCCCTCGGCGTCGGCGATCTCCACGGAGAGGTCGCCACGCGCGCCGGGCCGGGCGGAGACCAGGAAGCCGCCGATGGCGACGGGCGGGACCGCCTCGGGCGCGGACTCCCGCTCCTCGCCCTGCGCGGGGCCGCCGACGCGCACCACATAGGCCGCGCCGCCTCCGTTGGCGAAGTAGCCGTGGACGGCGGAGGCCAGACAGGTGTCGGCGGTGAAGGTGCCGAACGTCTGGACGTACTGGTCCCAGTTGGTCACCAGGGTCGGCTGGTGGAAGGGGCCGGTCCCCGAGAAGCCGACGAAGGCTGCGACCGCGGTGCCGACTCCCTCGATGGGCCGCGCTCCCGACTGCACCTCCTCCACGTAAACACCGGGGGTGAGGTACGACGGCATGCTCGCTCCTTGTCGTGGTCATTCGTTCGCCGCTCAGTCTTGTCCGGCGGCCGTGGCGGGCAGTAGGCCCCAGAGTCCTGGACGCGGGGCAACGACGCTGCCTTTCCGGGCACCCCGACGGGCGGAATCGCTGCCCCTCGCGGACCGGATGTCCCGTCCGGCGCGTCCCCGGCACCGCTCACGGACGCCCGGGGCGGCGGCGGGGGCGGGGCGGGGCTGTCGGGAATCGGCCAGAGTTCGCTGTCGGTGACGGACCGGCCGTACGGTTCCCGGTGACCGGATCAGCGCTCGCGGGCCCTCCGGGGATCTCCGGCCGGATGTCCTTCGCCCGGCCCCGGAAGTGGCGGGAAATTCCCAAGGCGTGGACTTTGGGCGTCCGCAGGGGAAAGAATCTGCCGACGACGGGCACTCCGGGTGTTCCCCGGTCGTGTTCTCCGCTGTTCTCGCCCCCCGCGGGGAAGGCGGGTGGCCCGGCGCTGTTGTCTCTACGGGGCGACATCGCTCATTATGCCGCTGACATTGAGTACCTGGTGACATTCGGAAGCCTGGGTCCCCGTTGCCGGCGTCCCCGGTTTGGCGCAGGTCACGGAAGCGGTCACAGCGGCGTTCGCCGGAATCTGGATGGGGGTGACCCAGTGGTAGTCCTGATTGCGGAAGGTCTCCAGCGCGATGGTGGTGATCTTCCGCTCCCCGAAGGAGATGGTGAGCGTTCCCTCGTCCCCCTGGAAGTTCGCCACCACGATGTCCGTGATGCCGAACACCTTCCCCTCCGGTACCCGGTAAGTGCCCTGTTTCTCGGCACCCGACCCGGTCTGCACGTCGATGGTCGCCGAACTCTGCTGAGTGCCCCCGGTGCCCTGGCCTGTGCCGGTCCCGGTGCCGCTGCCGGTGCCCGTACCGGTGCCGCCGGTGGAGGCGCCTCCGGGGGCGGCCGAACCGCCCGGAGCGGTCGTCCCCTGTCCCTGGCCCGGCCCCTGCCCGGGCCCCTGGCTCTGGCCGGGACCGCCGGCCGGGTTCTCCGTTCCACCCGGTGCCGGCTGACCCGACTGCTCGCCGCGGGCCGTCTCCTCCTTGGCGGCCACGGTCGCCGCCTGCTTCGCTGTGCTCCGCACCGCCGGCCGCACCAGCGCGAACCACGCGATGAGCAGGGCGAGCAGCGCCGCCAGGACGATCAGCAGCCACCGGGGCAGCAGGGGCATCTGCGCGAACTCGCCCGGCAGCGTCTCGGACAGGCCGGGCGGCTCGCCGCCGGTCTCCGGCCCGGAGGGCCCCGCGTCCCCGGGGCTCACGCCGTCCCCGGCGTCCCCGGCGCTCTGGGCGCTCTCTGCGGCCTCGAACTCGAACGGCCGATCGACCGGCTCACCGAACCAGATCGGCTGGGCCCGCACGCGCAGCCGCGCCTCGGCGGACTCCCCCGGTTCCAGGCGCAGCACGTCCGGGGTGAAGGAGAGCCGGAGTTCCTCCCCGGGCTGCCTGCCGGTGAGGGCGACACCGACCGGGGTGTTCCCGCGGTTCCGCACCGAAGTGCGGAACCGGGCTCCCAGCCAGCCCCGGCGCCGGCGCGGGTCCAGATCCGCCCGCAGTTCGTGGAAGGGCTCGATGATCACAGTGGCCTCGGGAACCACCACCGAGCCGGGGCGCTCCGCCGGCAGAACGCGGACTCCGAGAGGTGTCTCCCCGGCCCGGACCTCGTGGGATCTGGGCGGCGCGAGCCGTACGGTCACCACCTCGGAGGTGCCGGGGTAGAGGGAGACCCGCGCCGGCAGGACGGTGCTCCACGCGGCGCAGTCGCCGACCACTTCGAGTGTGTAGGCCTCGACGATGTCGCTGTCGTTGCGCACGGTCAGGGGCATCGTCGCCTCGGCGCCCGGCGACACCGTCACCGTGGGCCGGTCGAGTTCGGCAGATGTGGTCACGGTGCGACGCTAGGCCGCCGTCCGGGTTCCGCAGCAGAGACGCGAGGGCAACAAACGGGCACGGGCGGTGCCCCGGAGGCACCCCCGCACGGCGCCCCGGCGCCCGCGCGCCGGGCCCGCGCGCCCTGCCGGCGGCGGTGCGGTGCGACAGCGGCGACGACCTATCGGCTGGATGTCATTGAGGAAGACGGGCACGGAACGATGACGACGACGGACATGACGAACAGACCAGCCCGGCGCGGCCCGTACCAGGGGCCCGCGGGAGCCGAGCGCCCCACCGGGTCCGGTACCGAGAGGGCCCCGGGGGACCGGGTCTCCGTAGCCGTGTACGCGGAGGATCTGATCCTCCAGACCGGCATGGTCCACCAGCTGCGGCTCCGGCCGGAGATAGAGCTGCTGGCGGACTCCGAGGCCGACCGGGCCCAGGTCTCCTTAGTGGTCGTGGACACCCTGGGGGAGCCCAGCGTTCAGCTCCTTCACCGTCTCCAGCGCAACACCGCGACCCGGACCGGACTCGTCGTCGGCTCCTTCGAATCGGGCGCGCTCCAGACCATGATCGAGTGCGGTGTCGCCGCCGTGCTGCGGCGGGCCGAGGCCGATCAGGACCGGCTGGTCCATCTGGTGACGGCGATGGCCAACGGGGAGGGTGTGCTGCCGGGCGATCTGCTCGGCAAGCTCCTCGACCATGTCAGCAGCCTCCAGCGCACGGTCCTCGACCCCCGGGGGCTCTCGCTCTCCACCCTCACGACACGGGAGGCGGAGATGATCAGGCTGGTGTCGGAGGGGCTGGACACCGCGGAGATCGCCCAGCGGACCTCGTACTCCGAACGCACCGTCAAGAACGTGCTGCACGAGGTGGCGACCCGGCTCGAACTGCGCAACCGGGCCCACGCGGTGGGCTACGCGATGCGGCACGGGCTCATCTGAGACGGAGCGGACCGGGGAGGGTGCCGCGCCGCAAAGGGCAGTGGCTCCTTCCCCCGCTCGGGGTGCTCCCGGCCTGTCCTCGGCCCCGTGCGAGCGCGATGCTGAGGGCGGAGAGCCGACGATCCAGACTGTGAGGTGGGCCGTGAGCGGCGCTGCTGGCCCGGTGGGGCATTCCCGGCTGGGCCGACTGACCGGTGCCGTGGTGCTGCTGGCGCCGCTGCTCGTGGTGGGGTCCGCGTCCGCCCCGCAGGGCGCGCCGAGGCTCACCGCCGAGGCGGTGGACGGCGGGCGCATCGTCTACGCGGGCACCGAGCACCGCAGTCTCGGCCGGGTCGCCGACCCCGGGCGCAGCGATCCGTTGTTCGGGCCCGGCCCGGCCCACTACGACCAGGACCCCTCCGCCCGCGGTGACGTGCTGGTCTTCACCAGCCGGCGCGACACCGCGCGCCCGCAGGTCTATGTGCGGGGCGCGGACGGGGCGGTGCGCAGACTCACCACCGACCGCGACGCGGCCCACCCGGAACTCTCCCCGGACGGGCGGACCGTGGTGTTCGACTCGGGTGAGCCCGCACCGGGCGGGGGGCTCCAGCGCGATCTGTGGACGGTCGGTGCCGACGGCTCCGGACTGCGGCGGCTGACGGACACCGGGGGCGACGAGAGCGCACCGACGTTCTCCCCGGACGGTTCCCGGATCGCGTACTCCGGTGACGGCGGCCCCGCGCGGGGCCGGCAGATCTACGAACGGGCCGTGTCGGGCGGCGCGGCGACCCGGATCAGCGACGGCCCGGCGGGCGACGCGACCGAGCCGGTGTGGAACCCGGTGGACGACGCGGCGCACCGGGCGCTGGTCGCGTACACCCTCGAAGGGGACGACGGGAGCGGGCCCCGGCTCCGGGCGACCGAGGGCCCCGGAACCGACCGTCCGCTGCTGGCCGACGGGCCGGCGAGCTGGCGCACGCACTCGGCGAGCTGGCTCCCGGACGGAAACGATCTGCTCTTCCTCAGCCCCGATCTGAGCTGCGGCTGCGATGACTTCGACCATGTCCACCGGGCGACCGCCTTCACCGGCACCGCGCCGAGGACCGTGCTCAGCGAGGACCGTGCGGTCGACTCGCCGGGGTGGCTCGGCCCGCTGGACTCGGGGTCCGTCGTGGTCGCGCGGACGAGCGCGTCGGCGGCGAACGTCGTGACGCTCCAGGACGTCCGACAGGACGGGTCGGACCCCCGGGACCTCGGGCTGACCCTGCTCAAGGAGGACCCGGCGGCGGCCACGAACACCGACCCCGCCGCCGATCCGCTGTTCAACCCGGCCCCGGGCTTCGACCCGTGGACCGAGCGGCAGAACTACACACCGGACGGCAGGCGCATCGTCGTCACCCGGTTCGAGGACTCGGACGCCGGGCGCGTCGAACGGATCTGGCTGGCCGACGCCGACGGGGCGAACGCGGCGCCGATGCCGCTCGCCGGGCGCGGCCCGCGCGACTGGGACACCGACCCCGCCTTCTCGCCGGACGGCTCCCGGCTGGCGTTCACCAGGACCTCGCCCGGCGGGGTCGGCGGGGCCGCCGGGCCGAGCAGGGTGCTCATCGCGGAGGCCGCCACGGGGGCGATCGTCGGTGAGGTCGTGCCGCCCGCCGGGGAGCCGGCCGGCGGCGACGCGCAGCCGACCTGGTCGTCGGACGGAACCACCCTCGCCTTCACCCGCAACCGGGTGATCCAGGGCGTCGGCGGCAACAAGCACATCTGGACCGTGCCGGTGCGGGCGCTGGACCAGCAGCGGAACCTCAGTGCCACCATCTGTCCCGGTGACTGCGAGGTGATCGACGACAGCCCCGCGTTCTCCCCCGACGGCGGCCGGGTCGCCTTCAACCGCAAGGACGGCGGCGGCCGGGTCAACGAGCGGGCCGGGATCGTGCTGGCCTCGCTCTCCGGCGGGGCGTGCCAGGTCGTGCTCCCGTCCGTCCAGCGGGACAACCCGGACGCCTGTCGCCAGGACATCCCCGACACCTCGGAGACCGGGCCCTTCCAGCCGCGCGACGTTGCCTGGTCGCCGGAGGCGGAGCGGCTGGTGCTCAGTTCGCGCAGGGCGCTCGCGGCGAACTCCCCCGAGCAGCTCTCCGTGCTCGACCTCGCGTCGGGCGATCTGACGCCGTTCGGCACCGGACTGCCCGGGCGGCAGAAGGAGCCCGGCTTCCAGCAGTCGGTCGATCTGTCGCTGAGCGCACCGCCCACCGGGCCCTCGGTGGAGGTGGGTTCCGCCGTGTCGGTGACGGTCACCGTCACCAACCGGGGCCCCGCGCTCTCGCCCGGCACCACGCTGACCGTCGACGCCCCGGCGGGGGTGCGGCTGGAGCGGCTCACCACCCCGGCCGGGACCTGCGCCGCCGGGTCGCCGCAGTGTGATCTCGGAGTGCTGCGGCCCGGGGCCGCCGTGGAGGTCACCGCCCGGCTGACCGGGGTGACGCCGGGGGATCAGCGGGTCGGCTGGTCGGTCGGTGGAGCCGTGCTCGATCCGAACCCTTCGGACAACGCGGCCGGTACGACGGTCCCGGTCCGGGAGGTGACTCCGAGCCCCACCCCGACTCCGAGCCCGACGCCGACGCCCACGCCGAGCCCCACACCGAGCCCCACACCGACACCGACCACATCACCCCGTCCCCCTTCCACTCCCACCCCCACCCCCACCCCGTCGCCCTCGCCTTCGAGTGCGGAACCGACGCGGCCCCCGTCCTCCTCCCCCGAGGCGCCCGAGCCCGAGGCGGGACCCGCCGTCACCGTGCGGGCGCGGCCCAACCCCGGCTTCGTCGGGGGCCGGGTGGTGGTGACGTACACCGTGCGCAACGGGCGGAACGCGCTCGCCACCGGACTGCGGCTGAGGCTCGGACTGCCCGCGCGCGTCCCGGCGGGCTCGCTCCCGGCGGGCTGCGCCGCCGGGGTGTGCGCCCTGCCCGACCTGGAACCGGGGGAATCCACCGTCATCCGGGTCGTGCTCTCGCCGAACCGGGCGCTGAGGACGTCCGTCACCGGGACGCTGACCACGACCGGTACCGACGCCAACCCCCGCGACAATGTCTCCAGGACGGCGCTGCGCATCCTCCAGCCCAGAATCGTCGCGGTGCCGGCCGTCGGCAAGCCGGGCTTCGTCACCTCCGTGCGCGGCAGGGACTTCCCGCCCGGGGCCTCCGTCGCGCTGAGCTGGAAGCCCGGGATCACGGCGACCGCGCCGCCCACCGCCGTACGCGGGAACCGCACCTTCATCGCCCAGTTGCTGATCCTGGCCAAGGACGGGACGGGGCCGCGGGTGATCACCGCCAGGGGGTCGGGGTTCAGCCCGGTGACCACGGACTTCCTGGTGGTCAGCGGCACGATGGTCCCGCCGGACGAGGTGGGGCGGCGGTGATCCACGAGGTGGACGAGGGGCTGCGGCTGCTGCTGGTCGAGGCCGGTGTCCAGGAGAGCGGTGTCGATCTGGTCTTCGACGCGCCGACCAAGGACTGGGCCGCCCGGCGGAACGCCCCCACGGTCAGTGTCTTCCTCCACGGCATCCGGGAGGACGCGAGCCGGCGCCGCACCGGCGCCGCCGAGGAGTACGACGACCAGGGGATGGTGACCGGGCGGTGGACCCCGCCGCGCTGGTTCGAGCTGACCTATCTGGTCACCGCCTGGACCAACCGGCCCCAGGACGAACACCGGCTGCTCTCCGATGTGCTGCGCGCGCTCGTGCGGTCGGATGTGCTGCCCGCCCGGATGCGCACGGGCAGCCTCGCCGAGCTGGGGCTGGCCGTGGAGATCGAGGCGGCGGGCCCGGGCGCCGACGGGCCGTCCGCGGCGGATGTGTGGTCCGCGCTGGGCGGCGAGCTGAAGGCCGCGATCGATCTGCGCGTCCGGGCGCCGCTGGCCGGTGAACGCGGTTCCGCGGGCCCGCCCGTCACCGAGGGGCTGGTGGTGCGGGCGGTCGCCGCGCGGGACGGCGAAGCGGTGGAGCCGGGGCGCCGGCTGCGGTACGGGGACATCCCCGGCCCCGGCGAGCAGGGGTTCGCCGGGATACGTGAACAGCCGTCGCCGCCCGGCCGGCGCAGGCGCCGGGGCGCGGCCCGATGACCACGGCACAGGGTGTCCGCGCCACCGTCGCACCGCCCGGCACCCCGGCGGCGGACGCCGGGCAGCTCTGGGAACGGCTGGCCCTCGTCGAACGGCGGGTCAGGATCGCGGTGACGGCCCGTCGGGCCGACGATCCGGAACCGGACGATCCGTACCGGGGGCAGTACCTCACCCCCGAGGCGGCGGAACGGATCATGGACTCCCGCGACGCGTTCGCGCCGGTCCCGAACCCGGACCAGAGCCCGAACCCGGACCAGAGCCGGGACCAGGACCAGGACCAGGTCCCGAACCCGGACCAGAGCCAGAGCCAGGACCCGGACCAGAGCCAGGACCCGGACCAGGTCCCGGCGCTCGGAAACGCACAGCCGCCGCACCCTCCGCCGGGGAGCCGGCTCCGGCGGCTCGTCGACGGCTTCGGTCTGGCCCCGCTCGACCTGGACCTCCTGCTGGTCGCGATGGCCCCGGACATCGACCACCGTTTCGAGCGGCTCTACGGGTATCTCCACGACGATCTGACCCGCCGCCGGGCGACCGTCGGGCTGGCGCTGGAGCTGTGCGGACTGCCGGCCGCGAGCCCCGGCCGATTCCGGTTCTCGCCGTTCGCCCCGCTGGTCGCGGGCGGGCTGCTGGAGATCCTGGAGGCCGAGCGCCCCCTGCTCTCACGAGTGCTGCGGGTGCCGGACCGGATCACCGCCCATCTGCTCGGCGACGACGAGATCGACGGGAGGCTGCGGGGCCTGGTCCACGACGCCGCGCCCGGGCGCGCGCCGGACGACCCGGGGCCCGAGGCCCTGCGGGTGGCGGCGGCGCTGGGCACGGGCAGCGGTCTGGTGCATCTGCTGGACCGGGGAGGCGATCCGGGCGGGCTGGCGGTCGAGGCGGTGCGCGCCGCTGGGCTCCGTCCGCTGGTCGTGGACACCGCGGCGCTCGCCACCGCTCCCGAACCGGGCTCCTTCGTGCGGGCGCTGGCGGCCGAGGCCCGGCTGAGCCGCGGCGGGGTCGTGCTCGGTCCGCTCGAAGCACTCGCCCCCGAACGGCCGGAGGGGGCGCGGCTGCTCGCCGGTCTCTGCGCGGCGGTCGGCGGGACTCCCTTGATCGCCCATGGGAAGCGGACCTGGGACCCCCTGTGGACCCGGGACAGCCCGGTCCCGGTCCGGGTCCTGCCGCCCGGCCCCGATGGCGTGGCCCGGCAGTGGCGCAGGGCGCTCGCGGCGGCCGGCCCGGCCGCTCGCGACGCGGGGGCCGACGAGCGGCTCATCGGGACGGCCGCCGCCCACCGGCTCGACTCCGAGCAGATACGGAAGGCCGCCGCCGTCGCCTCCCGGCTCGCTGCCCTGGAGGAGCGGCCGGTGGACGCGCGGGATCTGCGCACGGCGGTCCGGGCGCAGAACGGCGCGGGTCTGGAGCGGCTCGCCCGCCGCGTGGAGCCCTCGGTCGGCTGGGACGACCTCGTGCTGCCCGCCGGGACCCGTGGCCGGCTGACGGAACTCGCGCTGCGCGCCCGCCACCGGGGACAGGTGCTCGGGCAGTGGCGGATGAGGCCGGGAGGCGGCCGGGGCCGGGGGGTCGTCGCCCTGTTCGCCGGTGAGTCCGGCACGGGCAAGACCATGTCCGCCGAGGTGGTCGCCGCCGACCTGGGCATGGAGCTGTATGTGGTGGACCTCTCCACCGTGGTGGACAAGTACATCGGTGAGACCGAGAAGAACCTCGAAAGGATCTTCACCGAGGCATCCAATGTCAACGGCATCCTGCTGTTCGACGAGGCGGACGCGATCTTCGGGAAGCGCTCTCAGGTCAGGGACGCGCACGACCGGCACGCCAATGTGGAGTCGGCGTATCTGCTCCAGCGGATGGAGTCCTTCGACGGGATCGCGGTGCTCACCACCAATCTGCGGGCCCATCTCGATGAGGCCTTCACCCGGCGCCTCGATGTGATCGCGGAGTTCCCCGTGCCGGACGCCCGGGGGCGACGGGCGCTGTGGGACCGCTGTCTCGGGCCGGCCATCCCGCGCGGCGCGGATCTGGATCTGGATTTCTGCGCGGCGCGGTTCGAGCTGGCGGGCGGGTCGATCCGCGCCTGTGCGGTCACCGCCGCCTATCTGGCGGCGGAGTCGGGGCAGCCGCTCCGGATGGAGCAGGTGGTGTCGGCGGTGCTCCAGGAGTACCGCAAACTCGGCCGGCTGGTTCTGGAGAGCGAGTTCGGCCCCTGGCTGGACCGTGCGCCGGCCGACGGCGGATGACCGTCCGGCGGAGGGCCGAGGGCCGAGGGCGGAGGGCCGAGGGCGGAGGGCCGAGGGCGGAGGACCGAGGGCCGAGAGGAGCGGGGGGAGGCGAGTGGAGGGCGGGCGCGAGGGGCCGGGGCCTGCGTCCGGGAGGGCGGATGACGCTGCCCCGGGGGACAGCACCCCTGCCCCGCCGGGTACTTCCCTCCGCCGAGCGCGCCGATAGTCTCGTACGGATGCGTCCGCGGGGCGAGCGGCGTCCGATCCCGGGCGGAAGGGTCCAGAGCTGTGCATGCACACGAATGGCCGGCGAGGGCGGCGCGCCCGGCATCCCCGGCGCGAGCGGCGGGGCGTGCGGGGCCGGTGTCCGGTGCCGGGTCCGGTGTCCGCCGTATGACACCCGAGAGGGCGGCGACCCTCCAGCGCACCATCGGCAACGCCGCCGTGGCGCGCATGGTCGAGGCGGAGGCCCAGCGGGAGGCCGGGGCCGGAGGGGAGGCGCCCGGGCCGGAGAGCCGGCGGCCGGTCCAACGCGCCACGGTGCACGCCGTGCTCCGCTCCCCGGGGCGGGCCCTGGACGACTCCGTCCGCACCGACATGGAGGCCCGGCTGGGGGCGGACTTCTCCGATGTCCGGGTGCACGACGACAGCGCGGCCCGTGCCTCCGCGGCGGAGGTGGGCGCCCGTGCCTACACCTCGGGCAACCATGTCGTGATCGGTGCGGGTGGGGCCGACCCGCACACCCTGGCCCATGAACTCACCCATGTCGTCCAGCAGCGCCAGGGACCGGTCGCCGGCACCGACACCGGTGACGGCCTCAGGATCTCCGATCCGTCGGACCGTTTCGAACGCGAGGCGGAGGCCGGCGCGAGGCGCGCGATGGCCGCGCCGTCCCGGAGCGCGGCCGGGGGCGGGAGGTCCGGCGAGAGCGGGCGGAGCGGCCATGGTCACGAACACGGGCCCGGGCGTGGCGGGCACGGTGCCGGGGCTGCGGTGCAGCGGATGCCCCCGAAGCGGAAGAAGGAGGAAGTGGCCAGCGGCAACAGCCCTCCGCCGCAGCGCCGCAACACCCGGGGAAGCAGCAAGAACTTCGACCTCAACAAGCCGAGACTGGTCTTCACCTCCCAGTACGACGGCCCGGCCTCGCAGCGGCTCAACGCCAACCAGAGCATCGGCTTCACCCAGGCCGCGTCCTTGAGGAACCCGGACGGGGCGCCGCTCTCGGTCGCCACCAACTACCACTTCTGGCAGCAGGTCACCGACCGCAGCGTCCAGATCACCCCCGACAACCCCGCGCCGGGCCAGGAGACCTTCCGGGACTGGGTGCAGGACGGCCCGTACCGGCCGCTCTACAACAACGCGGTGATCGACAACTCGAAGGACCGCATCACCTTCAACGACGACCCCGGGTTCTCCACCGACCGGAGCATGACCCAGGGGTACTGGCTGGCGTCCTACAGCGTCAGCTTCCGCTGGAAGGTCGCGAGGAACACGGGCGCCTTCAACGCCGGCGCCGCCGCGTGGACCAGTCCGGTCGTCACCCACACGCTGACCTCCACCTTCGACCCCGAGAACCCGGACGCACCCGCGCCGATCACGGCCAACGCCGCGGACGAGCACAGCTGGGACATCGATCTGTCCACCGTGGACGGCGGCCAGTGAGCCGCCGTCCGGAGGGCCGGGGCCCGGCCGGGTTCAGCCGGGCAGTCCGGTGTCGACGATCGCGCTGATCTCGATGAGCTGGCCGGGGAAGGTCAGTTCGGTGACACCGACGGCGGTGCTGACCGGGCGGTGGCCGCCGAAGTACGCCCGGTTGCCCCGCGCCATCGCCTCGGCGTGGCGCCCGAAGTCCACCAGGTAGAGGGTCTGCGAGACGATCCGGGCGCGGGTGGCGCCGTAGTGGTCCAGGACCTTGTCGATGTTGGCGTGGGTCCGCCGCATCTGGGCTTCGAAGTCGTCCGGGTGGCGGAAGGCTCCCGTCTCGTCGAGGGAGAGCTGTCCGGAGACATGGATCAGCGCGCCGGACCTGATCGCCTGCGCGTAGCCGAAGGCGCTCTCGGCCGGGACGTTGTGGTGGAAGACATCGAGGTCGCTCATGTTCCGCGCACTCCCTTTGCTCTCTTGTGGTTACTGGGAAACTGTAGGAGAGTGTCCTCCGGTCCGGAAGAACGCACTTCTCAGAAACCGGGGAACCCGATGGTGACCAAGAAGTTCACCGGCTCGCCCGAGGACGCGGATCTGCGGCGCGCGGACTCGCTGGCGCGGGAGATCTTCTCGGATGTGGCCAACAAGTGGGCGTTCCTGATCATCGAGGCGCTCGGCGAACGCACCCTGCGCTTCAGCGAGCTGAGGAACGAGGTCGAGGGCGTCAGCCACAAGATGCTCACCCAGAATCTGCGCATGCTGGAGCGGTACGGCCTGGTCGCGCGGAAGGTGCACCCCACCGTGCCCCCACGGGTCGAGTACACCCTCACCGAGCCGGGCCAGGCCCTGCGGGCCACCGTCGACGGCATGTGCGGCTGGACCCACCGGTATCTCGGCGACATCGAGGCCGCCCGCCGGCGTTTCGACGCCTGAGGCCCCGGTGCGCGGGTGAGGCCGGCACGCCCCGGGTGCGCGGGCCCGCCGGCACCGGGCCGTCGTCGCGGGCCGAGCGGGCGGCCCGGCGGGCCTGTCGCCCCGGGACGGGCGTATGCCATGGTGGGGGCGTGCTCGACGACATGGACCGCAGGATCGTGCAGACGCTGACCCGGGACGGCCGGACCCCCTACACGGGGCTCGCCCGGGATCTCGGCGTCTCCGAGGCGACCGTGCGGCAGCGGGTGTCCCGGCTCCAGGAGAGCGGCGTGCTGCGGATCGTCGCGCTGTGCGACCCGCTGACACTGGGCCATCAGTCGGTACGGCTGATGATCCGGGTCCGGGACCTCACCCCGCGCGCGGTGGCGAAGTCGCTCTCCGGGATGCCGATGATCAACCATGTGGCGCTCTGCGCGGGCAGCCAGGACATCTTCCTGGACGGCACCTGCCGTGATCAGGCGCAACTGGTGCAGCTGCTGGACGACATCCGGATGCTGCCGGGCGTCTCCCGGGTCCAGGTGCTGCTGCTGCTCGAACACTTCAAGGACTACTCGTGGAGCGGGCTGGCGAGCGCCGTGGGGCAGGGCGTCACCGAGGAGCCGGGCCGGCGGCCGGCGGTCTGAGCGGGGCCGGCGGCGCGGGCGGGCCCACCGCTCCGGGCGGGGCCACCACCGCAGACGGGCCCCGACCACGGCGCGGCCACCGGCCGCGCCGGTTTCAGCCGGGGATGATCCGCTCCCCCGGGCGCACCGGGACCTCGCGGAAGCCGGCCCAGAGATACGAGTCCTTGATGACCTCCAGCACGGTCAGCGCCTCGGCGTGCGCGACGCCGTTGACCCGGCGCACCCGCTCGGTGAGCAGCTCCGCGAGGTGTTCGAGGTCGCGGCAGCGCACATCCACGATGAGGTCGTAGGGCCCGACGCAGGACGCCACGTACCGCATCTCGGGCATCCGGGACAGCTCGCGGGCGACCAGGGCGACGGGCACATGGTGGACGCGGACCGCGAGGTGGACCTCCATCTCGCCCATCCGTATCGCGTCCGTCATGCCCACCACCTGGAGCACCCCCTTGCGCTGGAGCCGCTGGTAGCGGGCGCGCACGGAGGCCTCGGAGAGACCGACGGCGCGGCCGATCTCGGCGAAGGAGCGGCGGCCGTCCACCCGGAGCTGGTCGATGATCTGCCGGTCCAGGTCATCGATCATAAGGCGCCTCCAAAGGTGGATGGTACTGACAGCCATCATCACCCATACGTCAAGAGTCGACCATCACACCGACCTCCGGCTGCGATATCCGTGGAAATTACCTCGACTTTCCACGGGATTCGTCTCATCTACATCTTTCCGGCCACTGGCTGATGACCGACGCTGTTCTCCATCGACGCCCCGCCCCGGAGCCAAGGAGAAGAGCGCATGCACAGAACCCCTCCGCCCGACCGACGCCCGCGCCGGACGTCCCGGTGACGGCAGCAGCGCCGCGCTCCGCGCGCCGGGCGGCGGTGACCACGGCGCTTCTCGCGCCTGCCGGGATCACCGTGCTCGGTCTGGTGCTCGTGCCGCTGCTCCTGGTGGTGCGCAACAGCTTCGCCTCCGCCGACGCGTACGGCGGGGTGCGGGGCGGGTACACCCTCACCAACTACCAGGACCTGTTCGAGCCGATCTACCTCAAGGTCTTCGGCTACAGCCTCGGCATGGCGGCCCTGAACACCCTGGTCTGCCTGGTCCTCGGCTATGTCGTCTCGTACTACCTCGCCGGACGCTCCCCGCAGCGCCAGATGCTGCTTCTGCTGCTGATCATCGTGCCGTTCTGGACGGACTTCCTGGTCCGGACGTTCGCCTGGATCAACCTGCTGAGCCCCGGCGGCCCGGTCAACAGCCTCACCGACGCCCTCGGCTTCACCGACGGGCCCACCCAGTGGATACCGAGCCAGGGGGCCTCGTTCATCGGCCTGGTGTACGCCTTCCTGCCGACGGCGATCTTCCCGATCTACGCCTCCCTGCGCGGGGTGGACAACTCGCTCGGCGAGGCCGCCCGCGACCTCGGCTGCGGCTGGTGGCGGGTGCACACCCGGGTCCTGCTGCCGATCGCCCGCCCCGGGATGCTCGCGGCGGCGCTGCTCACCTTCATCCCGACCCTCGGCGTCTTCGTCATCCCCGTGCTGCTCGGCGGCGGCCGGGACCAGCTCGTCGGCAATCTGATCGTGACCCTGTACACCGAGTTCCGCAACCAGCCGATGGGCGCCGCGGCCTCCGTGGTCCTGCTGGTGCTGATGGTGGCCTCGATGGCGGTCTTCGGAGTGGCCGCCCGGCGGCTGAGGAGGAAGACGGCATGAAGCACGTCCTCGACACCGTGACGGCCTGGCTGGCCCGGGGCGTCATCGCCTTCCTCTACATCCCGATCGTCGTCGTGGTGGTGCTGTCGTTCAACGACTCCGAGGTCACGTACAAGTGGGCCGGATTCTCCACCCGCTGGTACGGCACGCTCGCCGACAACACCGAACTGCTGGCCGCGCTGCGGGTCAGCGCGGAGGTCGCCCTGATCTCCGCGACCCTCGCCACCGTGTGCGGGCTGCTCTCCGCGATGGGCATGGCCCGGCTGACCAGGCGCCGGCGGGCCGTCTTCTCCGGCGGGCTGTTCCTGCCGCTGATCATTCCCGAGATCGTGCTGGGGGTGGCCCTGCTGTCGGTCTTCGGGGCGCTGAGCGCCGACCTCGGGATGACGACCCTCGTCCTCGGGCATCTGGTGGTGACCCTGCCCTACGCGGCGCTGATCGTCCTCGGCGCGTACAACGCGCTGGACTCCTCGCTCGGGGAGGCCGCGACCGATCTCGGCTGCAACCCCTGGCAGGCGTTTCGGCGGGTGACCCTGCCGCTGCTGCGGCAGCCGCTGCTCGCCGCCTGGCTGCTCTGCTTCACCATCTCGTTCGGCAACATCGTGATGTCGACCTTCACCAACGGCATCGGCTCCACCACCCTGCCGCTGCGGGTGTACTCGATGCTCAAGGGCGGTCTGACACCCGAGATCAACGCCCTGGGCACGCTGCTGGTGCTGTTCACGCTGCTGATCATCCTCGGCGTCGGGCTGCGCCAGATGCGGCAGGTGCTCCTCGGCGGCAAGCAGGGCTAGCCGGCCCCGACCGGCGCCGCGCGCCGCCCGTCCCCCGACGACCCGAAGCATCCCCGCGCCCGCGCACCCCCGCACCGCGCACCCCCGGACCCGCTGAACCCGTGAAAGGCACACCCCCATGCGTACGAGAAGAGTCCCCAGAACCGTCCTCGCCGTCTCCATCGCCACCGTCTCCGCACTGCTCCTCGCCGGCTGCGGCGGCTCCGGCTCCGACGCGGGCTCCGGCGGCGGGAAGAAGCTGAACATCTACGCCTGGGCCGGGGAGATCCCCGAGTCCGTGGTGAAGAAGTTCGAGGCGGAGACCGGGATCGAGGTCACCCTCGACACCTTCGACAGCAACGAGACCATGACCGCCAAGCTCAGTTCCGGCTCGGCCGGCTACGACCTGGTGGAGCCCAGCCAGTACACCGTGCAGCAGCTCATCGGCCAGCAGCTGATCCAGCCGCTCGACCACTCCCGGATCAAGGGCCTGGAGAACCTCGCGGAGAAGTTCCGCGACCCCTCGTACGACAAGGGGAACAAGTACAGCGTCCCGTGGATCTGGGGCACCACGGGCTTCGCCTACAACGACACCTGTATCCCCTCGGCGACCAGCTGGAAGACCCTGTTCGACACGGAGCACCGGGGCAAGGTCTACATGCTGGACAACATGCTGGCGGCCTATATCGCGGGCCTCCAGGTCACCGGCGCCCGCGCCACCAGCACCGACGAGGGCGAGATCGAGGCGGCGACGAAGGCGCTGGAGAACCAGAAGAAGATCCTCGCGGGCTACAACTCCACCAACTACCCGCAACTGCTCTCCAGCGGGCAGGCGTGCGCGGTCCAGGCGTGGAGCGGCACGGCGATGGCGAAGGTCGTCGCCGCCAACGAGAACGTCCACTACGTCATCCCCGAGGAGGGCGGCTCGATCTGGACGGACGGCCTCTCCATCCCGAAGGGCGCGAAGAACACGGACGCCGCCTACCGGTTCATCAACTTCACACTGCGCCCCGAGATCGCCGCGATGGCCACCGACGACGGCGGCAGCGCCAGCACCAACGCCAAGGCGCGCGCGTTCGTCAAGGACAAGAAGGCGCTGGAGAACCCGGCGATCTACGCGTCCGACGAGGCCATCGAGAACGCGGACTTCCTGCTCGACCCGGGCACCGCGATGAAGCACTTCCAGCGGGGCTGGACCAAGGTGAAGGCGTCCTGACATGACCACAGCGATCCTGAAGGACCCGGGGCCGGGCGCACCGGCGGGCCCGCCCGCCGTCCGGCTGACCGGAGTCGGCAAGACCTTCGGCACCACCCCGGCCGTCTCGGACGTGACCCTCGACATCCGGGCGGGTGAGTTCTTCTCCATCCTCGGCCCCTCGGGGTGCGGCAAGACGACCCTGATGCGGATGATCACCGGCTTCGAGACGCCCACCGAGGGCACCGTCGAGCTGGGCGGGGTCCCCTCGACCGGCGTACCGCCGCACAAGCGGGACCTCAACATGCTCTTCCAGAGCTACGCCCTGTTCCCTCATCTCGACGTCGCCGGGAACGTCGCCTTCGAGCTGAAGGTCCGCGGATCCCGGCCGAAGGCGGAGATCGCGGAAGCTGTGCGGGAGGCGCTCGCGCTGGTGCGCCTCGACGGCTACGGCGACCGGGCCATCGGCCGGCTCTCCGGCGGGCAGCGGCAGCGCGTCGCCATCGCACGGGCCCTGATCGGCCGCCCCTCGCTGCTCCTCCTCGACGAGCCGCTGGGCGCCCTCGACCAGAAGCTGCGCGCCGAGATGCAACTGGAGCTGAAGAAGATCCAGCGCGAGGTCGGCGTCACCTTCGTCACCGTCACCCACGACCAGGAGGAGGCGCTGACCATGTCCGACCGCATCGCGGTCATGGACGGCGGCCGGGTGCTCCAGATCGACACCCCGGAAGCCGTCTACGAACGCCCGGCGACCCGGTTCGTCGCCGACTTCATCGGCACCTCCAACTTTCTGGCCGGGACACTCGCCGGCGGGCGCCTCGGGGTGGACGGGCTCGGGAATCTCGCGGTCCCCGACGGCCATGGCCTGGCCGACGGCACCCACGTGCATCTGGCCGTCCGCCCGGAGAACGTCCGGCTCGGCCGCGCGGGCGTGGAGCCGGAGGGCTGCCCCGTCCTCGTGGACGGGGTCCTCCAGCAGATCGTCTACCTCGGCAACGCCACCCGCTACCACCTCACCCTCACGAACGGCGGGGACTTCGTCGCCGAGGTGCGCGGTACGGACGCGGGCGGACCGGCGATCGGCGACCGTGTCGCCGCCGGCTGGCACCCCCGGCACTCACGGGTGCTGGCCGGATGAGCGCGAACCCCCGGCCCGAATCCGCGTCCTGCCCCCACCGCAACCCCCACAGCGAGGAGACACGACCGTGAAGGTCGCCGCAGCCCAGTTCGCCCCGACCGCCGACGCGGCGGCCAATCTCACCGTCATCGAGGAGATGACCCGGGAGGCCGCCGCGGCGGGCGCCGAACTCGTCGTCTTCCCCGAGGAGTCGATGGTCCCGTCGGACACCGACGGCTCCGAGGAGGTGCCGCTCCGCGAACTCGCCGAACGGCACTGGCCCGCCTTCCTCGACGGGCTCACCCGGATCGCGTCCACCCACGGCATCGCGGTCATCGCCGCCGGCTTCGAGGACAGCGGTGAGGCGCTGCCGTACAACACCATGGCCGCCGTGGCCGCGAGCGGGGAGATCCTCGGCCTCTACCGCAAGATGCATCTGTACGACGCCTTCGACTACCGGGAGTCCCGCAGGGTCCAGCGCGGTGACACCGGACCGGTCGTGGTGCGGATCGGCGACTTCAACGTCGGCCTGGTGAACTGCTACGACGTCCGCTTCCCGGAGTTCACCCGGTCGCTGGTGGAGATGGGCGCGGATCTGCTGTCGGTCTCGGCGGCGTGGGTCAAGGGCCCTCTCAAGGAGGACCACTGGGCGACGCTGCTGCGCACCCGGGCCATCGAGAACACCTGCTGGGTCGTGGCGTCCTCGCTGACCACCCCCGACTGCATCGGGATGAGCATGGCCGTCGACCCGCTCGGCGTGGTCCGGGCCGCCCTCGGCGAGGAGGAGCGCTCGCTGCTCGTCGTGGACGCCGACAAGGACCGGATCGACCGGGCCCGCACGGTTCTGCCCGTGCTCCGCAACCGCCGCATCATCATCGGACCGAGGTGACCCGTCATGCCGCTCGACCTGCGTGAACTGCCCGCCCCTCTCGACGGGGAACTCGCCGGGAAACTCCGGAGGGTGGACTTCCCCACCCTCGGCCACTATCTGGAGGAGGGCTTCTGCGACCCCCTGCTCCAGCGGCAGGCCGGAACCGAGCGGATCGTCGGCCGGGCCGTGACCGTGCGGATCACCGCGACGGACTCCACGGTGCTGCACCACGCCGCCGGGCTGGTCGAACCCGGTGACGTGGTCGTGGTCGACTGCGGCGGCGACCGGCGGCACGCGCCGCTGGGCGAGGTCGTCGCCAACGCGCTGGCCTCCCGCGGCGCCGCGGGCGCCGTGGTGGACGGCCTGTGCACCGACATCGACGCGCTGCGCGCCCTCGGGCTGCCGGTGTACGCGTACGGGCGCACCGCCCTGACCACCAAGCTGCACGGGATCGCGGACGGTTCGCTGTGCGCGCCGGTCGTCTGCGGCGGTGTCCCGGTCCACGCCGGTGACCTCGTCCTCGGCGATGCCAATGGTGTGATCATCGCCCCCGCCGCGCGGCTCGCGGCCGTCGTCGACGAGGCCCTCGCCGACGACGCGGAGGAACCCGCCCTCGTCGCGGAGGTCTGGCGGGGCGAGCCGCTGGGCTCGCTGACCGGTGCCACCCGGGCGCTCCGGCGGCTGGGCTGAACCGCCTCCCGTCCCGGACTCCCCCTCTCCCCCATCCGCTTGCCGAAAGGACCATCCCGTGTTGCTCAAAGCCGCCGTCAACGGCGGGCGTTCGCAGACCGAACGGCCCACCGTCCCGGTCACCGCGGCGGAGATCGCCGCCGACACCCTCGCCGTGCTCACCGCCGGGGCGGATGTCGTCCATTTCCATGTCCGCACCCCGGACGGCGGACAGACCATCCGGCCCGACGCCCTCGCCGAGGTGCTGTCCGCGATCCGCGCCGTCGCCCCGGACGCCGTCGTCGGCACCACCACGGGGCTGTGGACCTGTTCGGGACCGGAGGAGCGGTACCGGCTCGTCGAGTCGTGGGAGGTGCTGCCCGACTTCGCGTCGGTGGCCTTCAGCGAGGAGGACGCGGCACGGACGGCGGAGCTGGTCGTGGCGCGCGGCATGGTCCTGGAGAGCGCGGTGTGGACGATGGACGACGTCCCCCGGCTGCTGGAGTCGCCGACGCTGCACGACAATGTGCGGGTTCTGATCGAACCCGTGGAGGAGGAGCCGGGGGCGGCGGTCGCGGCGGCCCGGGCGATGGCCGCGCGCATCCGGGAGGCGGGGGTGGTCTGCCCGATCCTGTACCACGGGGACGGGCCGACGGTGTGGCCGCTGGTGCGGGCCGCGATCGAGGACGGTCACGAGACCCGCGTCGGCTTCGAGGACGGCACGGACCTCCCCGACGGAACGGACGCCCCCGACAACGCGTCGCTGATCCGCGCCGCGCGCGCCCTGGCCGCCGGCTGACGCCGCTCCCCGGACCGGCGCGGTACCGCGCC
>NZ_JBEOYB010000092.1:0-25230 GCF_040296845.1 Streptomyces sp. NPDC001985 | reverse complement strand
ACCAGCAGATCGCCTATCTCGCGCGCCGGTCGGGGGAACTGGACCAGGAGACCCGTGTCACGGTGTACGTCTTCGCCGACGAGGCGCCGGGGCGGGCACCCGCCCCGGCGGCCGTCGGTCAGACGTTGTTGAACGCGATGCCGTTCGTCAGCGACGTCCCGGAGAGGGCGGGGTCGGGCTGCTGCACCCCGTCGATCTTCACCGTCTGTCCCGACACATGCTTCACATAGACCCGCATGATGAAGTCGCGGGAGTCGCAGCCGGCCGAGACGGGCACATCCGGCAGGGAGAAGTAGGTGACGTAGTGGTGCGCGTCATCGCTGATCGTCTTGCGGGAGAGCGTGGTGGAGTTGGTGACACAGGTGTGCCCCGTCGAGGTGAGCTGGATGAAGTCCAGACGCATGTCCACCACCGCGTTCGTGCCCCTCGGGAACTTCCCCATCCCCGCCGAACAGGACCGGCTCCCGGTGGGACAGGTGGTCAGCTCGACGTTGGCCTGCGCGCTGACCGAGGTCGCGGCGGGGTGCGGCTGCCACTTGTGCACCGGGGTGCCGTCGTTGTAGAAGACCCACGCGTCGTCGGCCGCGCCGGCGCCGACATAGGTGCAGCTTCCGGAGCCGTCGCTCTCGCAGTTGGGGTTCTCCCACCAGCGGGCACCCGCCTGGTCGGTGGTGGTGGTCTCCAGCCAGGTACCGCTCGCGACCGCGGTCAGGTGGTACGGGTCGGGTATGGAGGAGTAGGCGGAGCCGTAGAGGTAGCAGGTGTAGGTGCCCGCCGCGGGGGCGGTGAGCAACTGGTCGGTGAGGATGGGGAGGTGCCCGTCGACCGCGTACGAGGTGGTGTCGTACCCCTCGTGGTTGCGCGCCGACGCCGCGATCCTCCCGACGGTCTGGCCCGTGGAGTTCACGCATTTGATCCGGCTGGTCATCCCCACGATCTTCGTGGTCGAGCTGGTGGCCTCCAGCCGGCTCCGCAGATGTCTCTTCTCGCCCGCGGCGAGCGTCAGGGTGTGTCTCGCGAGTTCGACCGTGGTGCCGCGGGGGATGGTCACATCGGAGGTGGGGCTGATCCTGCTCACCGGACCGGTACCCGCCTGTGCCTCAACGGCCCAGAACGGAACGAGCAGTACGGCGACGGCGGCCGCGCCCAGCTTACGTATTATCGTTGACATGTCGGGTATTAGACACTCCTGCCCGACACCCCCGCCACTGGACTCGCGCCCGGTCACTGTGGTGCCTCGGCCGTCGCGGTGACGCGAGGGCCGGCGTGCGGTCCCTCTCGCTCCGAACCGCCACCGCCTCGCGGGGGAGGGGACGGTGCGGGGCCCTTGCCGGTTTCGGCGCGGTGCGGCCGGGCCCTCCGCGCCGCCTGCGGGGGCCTCCGGGAGGCCGGGCTCCCCGCAGCCCCTGGTACGGAGCACTCCGCCCCCTCCGTTCGGGGCAACTCTCGTCGTACCGGAATGGCCGGGCCGCCGCCGGGATAAGGAGAAGGCGCAGGCTGAGCTGTAGGAGCGGCCGCGTGTCCCTTGGAACCGGAGCGAGGTTGCCTGTCAGATGCCGACGTCGGCCGCACCCGAGCCGTCCCGGAAGCCGGGGCTGAGGCGAGACATCGGCCTGATCGGGCTCATCTGGACCTCCGTGGGGTCCATCATCGGCTCCGGCTGGCTCTTCGGCGCGCTCTTCGCGGCGCAGGCGGCCGGGACGGCCTCCCTCGTCTCCTGGGGGATCGGGGCCCTCGCGATCACCGTGCTGGCGTTCGTCCACGCGGAGCTGGGGGCCATGTACCCGGTCGCGGGCGGCACCGCGCGCTTCCCGCACTACGCCTTCGGCAGCGTCGCCGGGGCCTCCTTCGGCTGGTTCTCCTGGCTCCAGGCCGTCGCCACGGCGCCGATCGAGGTCATGGCCTCGCTGAACTACCTCAGCGTCCACGCCCCCTGGGTCCAGACGGACGAGAACCGGCTCACCGCCGCCGGATACGGGCTGGCCGTCGCCTTCATGGCCTTCTTCGTCCTCGTCAACTTCTTCGGCATCCGCTGGCTCGCCCACACCAACAGCGTGGCCACCTGGTGGAAGGTCGCCATCCCCGTGCTCGTCATCGCCGTCCTGGCGGGGACCGCCTTCCACGGGAGCAACTTCGGTCACCAGGGCTTCGCCCCGTCCGGTGTCGAGGGGGTGCTCTCCGCCGTCAGCACCAGCGGCATCATCTTCGCGCTCCTCGGATTCGAACAGGCGGACCAGCTGGCGGGGGAGAGCCGCAACCCGGCACGGGACATCCCGCGCGCGGTGATCGGCTCCATCCTCATCGGCGCCCTGGTCTATCTGGCGCTCCAGGTGGTCTTCATCGGGGCCCTGCCACCGAGTTCCTTCGCCCACGGCTGGGCCGATCTGACCTTCGCCGACAAGGCGGGACCGTTCGCCGGGCTCGCCCTGTCCGCCGGGCTCGGCTGGCTCGCCGCGCTGATCTACGTCGACGCGATCGTCTCGCCGACCGGCACCGGTCTGATCTACACCACCGCGGCCTCCCGGGTGTCGTACGGCCTCTCCCGCAACGGCTATGTGCCCGCGGTCTTCGAACGGACGACGGCGCGCGGGGTTCCCTGGTTCAGCCTGCTCTTCGCCTTCCTCGTCGGCCTCATCGTCTTCCTGCCCTTCCCCACCTGGCAGAAGCTGGTCGGCTTCGTCACCTCGGCGAGTGTGCTGATGTACGCGGGCGCGCCGCTCGCCCTCGGGTGTCTGCGCGAGCAGGACCCGGACCGGCACCGTCCGTACCGTCTCCCCGGCGGTCTCTTCTGGGCTCCCGTCGCCTTCATCGTCGCCAACCTCCTCATCTACTGGACGGGCTGGGACACCCTCTGGCGGCTCGGCCTGGCGATCGTCCTCGGCTATCTGCTGCTGGGCGCCTCCGCGCTGCTCGGGCTCAACCCGAGGGTCCCGCACCCGGACTGGCGCTCGGCCCAGTGGCTTCCGGTGTATCTGGCGGGCCTCGGCCTGATCTCCTGGCAGGGCGGCTACTGCAGCGGTGGACCGGCGTCGAAGGTGTCCTGCGGTGCGACCGGCGCCATTCCCCTGTGGTGGGACATGGCGATCATCGCCGCGTTCAGCCTGCTGGTCTACTTCTGGGCGCTGGCCGTCCGGCTCCCGGACGAGGAGACCCAGGAGTACATCGGCTCGGTCGATGTCCCGCCCGGCCGCTGACGCCCGGGGCTCCCCCGTCTCCCGCCCGGCCGCCGGCCCCCGGCCTTCGGAGCGGTGTGCGCACGCGCCCCGCCGGAATCCGGCCGGACGGATCTCCGCCGGGCCGGCGGAATTCTCCGCGGGGCCGGACCGCCTTCCGCGCACCGCGCCGCGGAATATCATCGCGGCGTCCGTTTTCCACAGTTGGACAAGCAGGGCGCCGGACCATTTCCCGATAGAGTGATCCTCTCGTTTCTGCGCGGAGACCGGCCCGGGGCTGGAGGCCATGCATGGGGAAGTCCGAGATAGCCGATATCTGGCCGCTGACAGCCATGCAGAAGGGAATGTTTTTCCATTCCGGTTACGATCCGGAGGCCACGGACGTCTATCGGAGCCAGACGACCCTGCACTTCGAGGGTCCCCTGGACACCGCCCTGTTGAGGGAGGCGCTCCGGGTGCTGGCGCACCGGCACGCACCCCTGCGGGCGGGCTTCCGGTCCGTGGCGTCGGCGGATGCCGTGCAGATTGTTCTGCGAGAGGTCCGGGTTCCCTGGACGGATGTCGATCTCTCCGGCGCCGGCGACGCGGAACTGCGCGAGGTGCTGAGCGCGGAGTGGCTCCGCCGATTCGATCTCGCGGAGCCCCCGCTGTTCCGGGTGATCGCCCTTCGCCTCGGTCCCGAGAATTACCGGATCGTGCTCGCGATGCATCACATTCTCTGCGACGGATGGTCGCTCTCGATCCTTCTGCGTGAATGGATCACCCTGTACGAGAACGGGTGCCGGGAGAGCGCGCTGCCGCCGGTGGCCCCCTACTCCGCCTATCTCTCCTGGCTGGCGGGCCGGGACCGGGACGCCGCCGCCACGGCCTGGCGGGGAGTGCTCTCGGGCGCGGAGCCCTCGCTGATCGCGCCCGGCAAGGGGACCCGCGCGCCCGTGGACCCCGTCGGTGTGCCGGTGGGTCTCCCGGCGGCGGTGGCCGGGGGGCTCGATCTGCGGGCGCGGGAGTCGGGGGTGACGACGAGCACCCTGATCCGGGGCGCGTGGGCGCTGCTGCTGGGCCGGCTGACCGGCCGTGAGGACGTGGTGCTGGGAGCCACCGTCTCCGGCCGGCCCCCGGCGGTACCGGGCATCGAGGGCATGGTCGGCATGTTCGTCAACACCGTCCCGGTGCGGGTGCGCTGGGACGACAGCGAAACGCTGAAACGTTTCCTCATGCGCATGTTCGAGCAGCAGGCCGCACTGCTCACCCATGAGCATCTGAGCCTCTCGGAGATCCAGCAGCTCTCCGGCAGCCGCGAGCTGTTCGACACCCTGGTCGTCGTCCAGAACTTCCCCAGGGATCTGGCGGACGTCGGTCCGTCCAGCGCCCGGGACGTCGGGGGCGGGGTGCGGCTGCTGGAGGTGACGGGCCGCGACGCCGCCCACTACCCCCTCGTGCTCAACGCGATGTCCGGCGACCACCGGCTGACCTACCGGCCCGATCTGCTGGACCGCGCCGGGGCCCGGACCCTGGCCGCCCGGCTCGCCCGGGTGCTGGAGCAGTTCGCGCGGGACACCTCGGTGCCGGTGGGCGAGGTCGATGTGATGCTGGAGGGGGAGCGCCGGCGGCTGACGTCGGGGGTCAATCTGGGCGCGCCCGCACCGCCCGCCACCACCGTGAACGAGAGCTTCGCGAGGGCGGTGCGGCGCTTCGGGGACCGGCCCGCCCTCGTCTCCGGGCCGGCGCGCTGGACCTACGCGGAGCTGGACGCGGAGGTGGACCGCGCCGCCCGGTGTCTGCGGGCCCGGGGGGTGACCGCCGGGGACCGGGTGATCGTGAGCCTGCCCCGGTCGGCGGAGCTGCTGATGACGCTCCTCGCCGTCGCCAGGGCCGGCGCGTCCTTCGTCCCCCTCGATCCCGACGGCCCGGCCGAGCGGACCGCGTTCCTCCGGGAGGACGCCGAGGCGGTTCTCGCGGTCACCGCCGACACGCTCGCGCACCTCTTCTCCGACGCGAGGGCGGAGGACGGGACCATGGCCGGAGCCGGAGCCGGAGCCGGAGACACGGGCGCGGGCGCGGGCGCGGACGGCGGTCACCCGGAACCGGCGGCGCGCCGGTCCACCGCCCCGGACGCCCTCGCCGCCGAGGACGCACCCGCGCTTCCGGACGCCCCCGCGGCCCCGGACGACACCCCCGTCGCGGCGGAGGCACGCCCGGCCCCCGACGACACCCCCCTCGCGGCCCATGTCTCGCCGGACTCGGCGTTCTCCGTGCTGTACACCTCCGGCTCCACCGGCCGGCCCAAGGGCGTCACCGTCACCCACGGCGCCGTCGCCGCCCTCGCGGCCGACCCCTGCTGGGGCGGTGCCGCCACCGGCCGGATGCTCTTCCACGCCCCGCACACCTTCGACGCCGCCACCCTGGAGATCTGGGTGCCGCTGCTCAGCGGCGGCTGCGTCGTGGTGGCCCCCGGCGGCACGCCCGACCCGGATCTGCTGACCGGCCTGATCGCCGAGGCGGAACTCACCTCCCTCCATCTGACGGCCGGTCTCTTCCGGGTGCTGGCCCAGGAGTCCCCGCACTGCCTGACCGGGCTGCGCCATGTCCTCACCGGCGGCGACGTGGTGCCCGCGGAGTCCGTGGCCCAGGTGCTCGCGGCCTGCCCCGAACTGGAGGTGCGCCATCTGTACGGGCCCACCGAGACCACCCTCTGCGCCACCGTCCACACCCTCCCCGCGGGCGCCTCCCCGCCCGCCGCGCTCCCGCTCGGCGGCCCGAGGGCCGGCGCCGGCCTCCATGTCCTCGACCGCGCCCTGCGCCCCGTGCCCGCCGGCGTCCCCGGCGAGCTCTACATCACCGGAACCGGGCTCGCCCGGGGCTACCACGGGCAGCGAGCGCTCACCGCGGAACGCTTCGTCGCCTCCCCCTTCGGCGGCCTCCCGGGCTCCCGGATGTACCGGACCGGCGACCTGGTCTCGTGGGACGCCGACGGCCGGCTGGTCTTCCACGGCCGGACCGACGACCAGGTCAAGATCAATGGCCACCGCGTCGAACCGGACGAGGTCGCCGCCGTGCTGGCGCGCTGCCCCGGCGTCGCCCAGGCGGCGGTCGCCGTCCGCGCCGACCGGGCGGGCAACAAGCGGCTGGTCGCGTATGTCGTGCCCGAGGACCCCGGTTCTCCGCCCGGTGCCGCCGTGGACCGGTACGCGGCCGGGCGGCTGCCCGCCCCCATGCTGCCGTCCGCCACCGTCGTGCTGGACCGGCTGCCGCTCACGGCGAACGGCAAGGTCGACCGGGCGGCGCTCCCCGCACCGGCCGAGCCCGCCACCGCGCGGCCCCACCCGGACACCTCCCCCCGGCGCGAGCTGCTGTGCTCCCTCTTCGCCGAGGTGCTGGACGTCCCCCGGGTCGGCCCCGACGACGACTTCTTCCGCGCCGGGGGCGATTCCCTGCTCACGATCCGGCTGACCGGGCGCATCCGCGCCGCGCTGGGCGCCGAGGTCTCCAGCCGCACGGTGTTCGAGTTCCCCACCCCCGCCGCGCTCTCGCGGCGGCTGGACGGACTCGCCGAGGTCCGCCCCGCCGTGGTCCGGGCCGAGCGGCCCGCGCGGGTGCCGATGTCGGCGGGACAGCGGCGGATGTGGTTCACCGACCGGCTCACGGGCCCCGACGGCTCCCACAACATGACCCTCTGCCTCCGGCTCGGCGGCCCGCTGGACATCCCGGCGCTGGAGGCCGCCTGGCGCGACACCGTCGGCCGGCACGAGGTGCTGCGCACCGGGTACGGAGAGGCCGACGGCACCCCGTACCAGCAGGTACTGGACGACACCGGCGCACCCGTCGCCAGGGTGGACACCGACGAGGACGGGCTGCGCCGGGCACTGGCCGCCGAGGCCGACCGGGGATTCGACCTGGAGGCCGGGCCGCCGTGGCGCGCCACCCTCTTCGCCGTCGCGCCCGGCGAGCACGTCCTCCTCGTGGTGCTGCACCACATCGTCGTCGACGGCTGGTCGCTCGGCATCCTGCTCCGCGATCTCTCCCTCGCCTACACCGCCCGGTCCCGGGGCCGCGCCCCGGCCTGGACACCCCTGCCCGTGCGGTACGCGGACTTCGCCTCCTGGCAGCAGGAACTGCTGGGGGACGAGAACGACCCGCAGAGCCTGCTGGGCCGTCAGCTCGCCTACTGGACGCGCGCGCTGGCGGAGCTGCCGGCCGGGCTCGACCTCCCGTACGACCGGCGGCGGCCGGCGGTGGCGGACCGCCGGGGCGGGCTGCTGACGGCGCGCACCGACGCGGTGACCCACCGGGGACTGCTGGCGATCGCCCGGCAGTGCGACGCCACCGTGTCGATGGTGACCCAGGCCGCCGTCGCCGCGCTGCTCTCCCGGCTGGGCGCGGGCGACGACATCCCCCTCGGCGTACCGGTCGCGGGCCGGGTGGACGAGGTGCTCAACGATCTGGTCGGCTACTTCCTCAACACCCTGGTGCTGCGGACCGACACCGGCGGCAACCCCTCGTTCACCGAGCTGGTGGGCCGGGTCCGCGAGGCGGACCTCGACGCCTACCACCACCAGGACCTGCCGTTCGACCGGCTGGTGGAGGTGCTCAACCCCGACCGGTCGCCCGGCCGTCAGTCCCTGTTCCAGATCGGCTTCACCTTCCACAACACCCCCGAGCCCGAGGCGGCCTTCCCCGGGCTGACCGTCGGCTTCGAACACTTCGAGGGGTCCTGGTCCAAGTTCGACCTGTCGGTGATGGCCCGCGAACTCCACGGGCCCGACGGCGCGCCCGAGGGGCTCGCCGTCCATCTGGAGTACGCGAAGGCGCTGTTCGACGCGGAGACCGCGCGGGCGCTGCTGGACCGGCTGGGACGGGTGCTCGCGCAGGTCGCGGCCGAACCCCGGACCCGGCTCGCGGACCTCGGCATCCTGGACGCCGCCGAGCGTTCCCGGATGCTCACCCGCTGGAACGACACCGCCCGGCCCGTCCCGCCCGGCACCGTGCTGGATCAGTTCGCGGCCCGGGTGGCACGGGCCCCGTCGGCCGTGGCGGTGCGCTGCGGCGCCGATGAGGTCTCGTACGCGGAACTGGACCGGCGGGCCGGCCGGCTGGCCCGCCGGCTGACCGGCGCCGGGGTGGGGCCGGAGACCCTGGTGGGTCTGTGTCTGCCGCGCGGGGTGGACCTGGTCACCGGGATGCTCGCCGTCTGGAAGGCCGGCGGCGCGTATGTGCCGCTCGATCCGGAGTACCCGGCCGCCCGGCTCCGGCACATCCTCGCCGACAGCGGCGCGGCCGTCGTCGTCGCGGTCCCGGCCACCCTCGCCGCCGGCGCGTTCGGCACGGCGCGGACGGTGGTCCCGGAGGGCGCGACCGCCCCTGAAGCCGATGAGCCGGGAACGGGACCGGAGGCCCTGGGTGCCGGTGCGCCCCTGCCGTCACCGAGGCCCCCGACACCGGGGCAACTGGCCTATGTGATCTACACATCGGGCTCCACCGGCCGCCCCAAGGGAGTGGCCGTCCCCCACCGCGGTGTGCTGAACCTCGCGAACGCGATGCGGCCGGTACTGGGAGCCGCCCCCGGCGTGGTGACCCTGCAGTTCGCGTCCCTGGGCTTCGACGCGGCCGTGCTGGACGTGGTGGTCACCCTCGCGGCCGGCGGCACCCTGGCCCTCGCCACCGAGGAGGAACGCGCCGAGCCCGAGGCGCTGGCCCGGATGATCCGCACCAGCGGCGCGCGCGTGGCGAGCGTGGTGCCGTCGCTGCTGAGCGCGCTGGAGCCCGCTTCCGTGCCGGGAATCCGCCGCTGGGTGCTGGGCGCCGAGCGCCTCGACGCGGATCTGGCCGCCCGCTGGAGAGCGGGGGCGGACCTGTGGAACACCTACGGCCCGACCGAGGCGACCGTGATCGCCACCGCTGTGCGGCTCGACCCGGACACCGTCCCGCCGGACCGCCCGCCGCCGATCGGCCGTCCGCTCCCCAACGTCCGGGTGTACGTCCTCGACCGCGCGCTGCGCCCGGTCCCGCCCGGTTCGACCGGCGAGGTCCATCTGGCCGGGGCGGGCCTGGCCCGCGGCTACGCCCACCGGCCGGACCTGACCGCCGAGCGCTTCGTCGCCTGCCCCTTCGGCGACGAGCCGGGCGGACGGATGTACCGGACCGGGGACCTGGCCTCCTGGACGGCGGACGGTCTGCTGATGTTCCGGGGACGCGCGGACGACCAGGTCAAGATCAGGGGCTTCCGGGTCGAGCCCGAGGAGGTCGCCGCCGTGCTCGGCGCCCACCCCGGGGTGCGGGGCGCCGCGGTGATCCTGCGCGAGGACCGCCCCGGCGACCGGAGGCTGGTGGCCTACGCCGTACCCCGCGACCCGGATCTCGACGGGCGGGCGCTGCGCGACCATCTGGCCGAGGCCCTGCCCGCGCCCATGGTCCCGGCCGCCGTGGTGACGCTCGACGCGCTGCCGCTGACACCGAACGGCAAGGTCGACAGAGCCGCGCTGCCCCCGCCCCGGCCGGACCGGCCGGCGGGCGAGCGCGGGCCGCGCACCGGGACCGAGCGGGCCGTCCACCGGATCTGGTGCCGGGTCCTCGGGGAGCGGACGTTCGGGACGCGGGAGAAGTTCTTCGACTGCGGCGGCACCTCGCTGTCGCTGCTGGCCGTGCGCAAGGACCTCGCCCGGCTCAGCGGACGGGAGCTGCCCGTGGCGCTGTTCTTCGAGCACTCGACCATCGAGGCGATGGCCAGGACCGTCGACGCCCACCGCCCCCCGCCCGGCCACGGCGACGAGCACAGCCACGAGCTGTAGGCCCGCACGGAGAACCCGGCCGGTGACCGGCCGGGACACCGATCCACTTCGAGCATCGGAGAGACCACCATGCGGAAGGACGATGTCGCGATCATCGGGGCGGCCGGGATCTTCCCCGGGGCGAAGAATCTGGAGACCTTCCACACCCATCTGACCTCCGGACGGGAATCGGTCGGCGGCCCGGGCGCCGAGCGGGTCCGCTCCAGCGGCGACGAGCCCGGCGAGCGCTATCTCGGCATGGGCTACCTGGACCAGATCGATCTCTTCGACCACGAACTCTTCGGTCTCACGGCCCGTGAGGCGGAGCTGATGGACCCGCACCAGCGCATTCTGCTCCATCTGACCCACCAGGCCGTCGAGTCCGCCGGATACGCCACCCGGGCGCTGCGCGACAGTGCCACGGCCGTGCTGCTCGCGGCGGTCAACCCCGGCTCCGGGGCGGGCGGCGACCGCGATCTGCTGACGATGCTCGGCACCTCCACGGCCGCCCTCGCCGCCCGGATCAGCTACCTCTTCGACTTCCGGGGGCCCGCCCTGGTGGTGGACACCGCGTGCAGCAGCGGTCTGACGGCGCTGGGCCTGGCCGTGGAGCAACTGCGCGCCCGCCGCGTCCCCCTCGCGGTCGTGGGCGGCGTCAATGTGTTCCCCGTGCTGATCCGCCACGCCGACTGGTCCCCGCTGCCGGGGCTGGAGTCGGGCGACGAGCGCTGCCGCCCCTTCGACGCCGGTGCCAACGGCCTGGCCGCCGGGGAGGGCGGCGGGGTCGTGCTGGTGAAGCTGCTCTCGGAGGCCCTCGCCGACGGGGACCGGGTCCTGGCCGTGCTGAAGGGCATCGCCGTCAACCACAACGGCTTCCGGGCCGCCAGCATGGCCGCCCCCAGCCAGACCGGTCAGGCGAGCGTCATCGCCGGCGCCTGGCGGGACGCCGGTGTCGAGGCGGCGACGATCGGTTCCATCGAATGCCATGGCTCGGGCACCCCGCTCGGCGACGTGGTGGAGGTGGAGGCGCTGCGCCTGGCGTTCGCCGAGGCGGGTGTGACCGGCCCGCACTGCGCGATCGGCTCCGTCAAGGCGGGCATCGGGCACCTGGGCAACGCGGCCGGTATCGCCGGACTGTTCAAGGCCATGACGGCGCTGCGCTACGGCACCCACTACCCGGCCGTCAACTTCACCACCCCCAACCCGCTCATCGACTTCGGCGGACCGGTGTATGTGAACACCGAGGCCCGCCCCTGGCCGCGCGGGGACACCGGGCCCCGCCGGGCCGGGGTGAGCAGCTGGGGCCTCACGGGCACCAACGCGCACGCCGTACTGGAGGAGGCACCGGCCGTCCCGCCCGGCGAGCCGGCCGCCGATCCGGGCCCCGAGCTGGTCACCGTCTCCGCCCGGTCGGCACGGGCCCTGGACCGCTACCGGCTGCGGCTGGCGGACTTCGCCGAACACACCGACCAGCCGGTGCGGGCGGTCGCGCATGTGCTCAACCGGGGGCGCGACGACCATCCGTACCGGCTGGCCGTCACCGCCCGCACCCACGCCGAACTCGCGCTGCGGCTCCGGTCGGCAGCGCTCCCCGGGCAGCCGGCGCCCGGGACCTCGCGCGTCGTCCTGCTGCTCTCCGGCGACGCCCTGCCCGACGACGGGGTCTGGGCGCGGCTCCGCGCCGAGTTCGCCCTGCCCGACGGCTGCGCGGAACTCGAACACGGCGCCGGCCCCGAGGGACGGCTCGTCGTACGGCAGTACGCCCTGCACCACGTCGCCCGGGAGCTGGGCCTCACCGACGGCGGGGCGATCGGCTCCGGGGCGGGCAATCTGGCCGTCCGCGCCGTACGGGGCAGGATGCCGCTCGCCGACGCCGTCGCGGCGGCCGGCCGGGAGGTGTTCGCACCGCCCGACCCGGAGCGGCTCACCGGGGTCGTGGACGGTCTCGTCCGCGACGGGGCGGTTCTGGTGGAGCCGGGGCCCGGTGGCGTCCTCGCCCGGGAGACCCTGCGGCAGGCACCGGAGCTGACCGTGGTCGATCTGGCCGGGGACGGCAGCCGGGACGGTGTGCTGGAGGGGCTGGGACGGCTCTACACCGCCGGCGCCCCGGTCGACTGGGAGCACCACTACCGCGACACCCCCGTACGCCGGGTCGAGGCGCCCACCTACCCCTTCGAGCCGAGCCGCTGCCGGCCACCGGCCCGGCCGCGCCCCGCCCGGGGAGACGCCGGGCCGGCGCCCTCGGCGGAGGGGACCGAGGCGCCCGGCGGGCCGGAGACGGAGAGCAGGGTCGCCGGAATCTGGGAAGAGGTGCTGGATCTCCCCGGCATCGGGCCCGGATCGGACTACTTCATGCTCGGCGGCACCTCGCTGCTGGGCGTCGGGCTGCTGCGGCGCCTCCAGCAGAGCTTCGGGGTGGAGGTCACCTTCGCCGATCTGTACACGTACCCCACGGTCCGCGGGCTGGCGGAGCGGCTGCGCGCCCTCACCCAGGAGCGGGCCACCGGCGCGCCGCGGGCGCCGATCGTCCGCGTCGACCGGAACGGGCCGCTGCCGCTCTCCTCCGGCCAGGAAGCCCTGTGGTATCTCGACCAGGTCAACCCGGGGAGCCCGCTCTGCAACGTCCCCGCCCCGCTGCATCTGACCGGCCCGGTGGACCAAGGGGCCCTCCAGGACGCGCTCACCGCCATGGCCGAACGGCACGAGGCACTGCGCTGCCTCTTCGTGACCGACGAGGACGGCGGCCCCCGGGTGACACCCACGGCCCCCGAACCCCTGCTGACGGTGGTCGATGTCAGCCGGATGCCGGAGGAACGGCGCCGGCCGCGCGTCCGCTCCCTGATCCGGGAGGCCGTCTCGGCCCCCTTCGACCTCACCGCGGACACCCCCTTCCGGGCCGTGCTCATCGGACTCACCGACGAGAGCCACGTCCTGGTGCTGACGTTCCACCACATCGTCTTCGACGGCGGGTCGACCGCGCTGTTCGGCCGGGACTTCGCCGAGCTGTACCGCGCGTACCGCACCGGCACCCCACCGGACCTGCCCGAGCTGCCCGTCCAGTACCAGGACTTCGCCGTCTGGCACCGCTCGGCGCTCTCCGGCGAGCGGCTGGAGCGCGCCCTGGAGTTCTGGCGCGGCCGGCTCGACGGGCTGACCCGCCCGGAGCTGCCGCTGGACCGGCCCCGGCCGGACATCCAGTCGTACGCCGGTGATCTGGTCCCCTTCGTCATCGGCACCGAACTCGCCGACCGGGTGCGGGAGTACAGCAGACGCAGCGGTGTGACCACCTTCGTCTCCATGCTCGCGGTGCTCGACGCGGTGATCCATCTCTGGTCGGGCCACGACGATGTCGTCATCGGCGTCGCCACATCGGGCCGGGTCCACCCCGATGTGGAGAACCTCGTCGGCTACTTCAACAATCTCCCGCCGTTCCGGACCGGTGTCGGCCCCGGTGTCTCCTTCGACGAGCTGGTGCGGCGGTGTGCCCGGACCGTGGCGGGTGTCCTGGACCACGAGGAGGTGCCGCTCGGCACCATCATCGGCGCGGCGGGCATCCCCCGCAGCCTGGCCAGGCATCCGCTGTACGACGTGACGTACACCTACCAGAACGTGCCCCAGTACGAGGGCGGGATGGGCGACGCGGGGCTGGCCCGGTACGAGGACACCGATGTCGGGGGAGTGGTACCGGGCACGGCCAAGTTCGATCTCTCCTTCGCGGTCACGGACTCCGGAACCGGGCCGATGCGGGGCGAGGTCGAGTACGCCACGGCCCTCTTCGACCGCGCCACCGCCGAGCTGCTCGCACGCTGGTTCCCGGTGCTGGCGGCGGCGGCCCTCGCCGAGCCGGGCGCGCCGATCGGGGGGCTCACCCGCCCCGGGGAGGAGGCGGGGGCGGAAGCGGCCACGGGCCCGTGGAACGGGGCAGCGGCGGCGGGGCCACCGGAGGAGCCCGGACCGGCCGCCGCCGGCCACACGGCGCCCGCACCGGATGCCACCGGCCGCACCGTGCCCGCACCGCCCGGCGACACACGGGAGATCCTGCGCGGGCTCTTCCGCGATCTGATCGGGGTCGAGCGGGTCGCCGACGACGATGACTTCTTCGCCCTCGGCGGACAGTCGGTGATCTCCATCCAGCTGGTGGCCCGGGCCCGGCGGGCCGGAGTCGTGCTGACCCAGCGCCAGGTCTTCGAACTGCGGACGCCGGCCGCGCTCGCGGCGGTGGCCGGCGGCACGGCCGCCCCGGCACCGGCGGCCGACCCCGGGGAGAGCGGCTCCGGCCGCGTCCCGCTGACCCCGGTGATGCGGGAACTGGCCGAACGCGCCGGCCTGCCCGACCGGTTCGCCCAGTCGGCGACCGTCTCGGTGCCGGCCGGTCTCGACAGGGGCGTCCTCGCGGAGGCGGCCCGCGCCCTGGCGGACCGGCACGAGATGCTCCGGGCCCGGCTGGTGCGCCCGGACGCCGACCCGGCGACCTGGTCGCTGGACACGGCCCCCACCGGCCCCCGGCACCCCGCCGCGCCCGGCCCCAACGCCCAGGTCGCCGAGGTGGCGGCCGGCGGTCTCGACGACCCCGCGCTCGACGAGCTGACCCGGCGCGAGAGCCACGCCGCGGCCGGACGGCTCGACCCGGGCGCCGGGGTGATGCTTCAGCTCGTCCACCTGGACCGGGGGCCGGCCGCCCGGGGCAGACTCCTGCTCGTCGCCCACCACCTCGCCGTCGACCTCCTCTCCTGGCGGACACTGATCCCCGAACTCGCCGAGTGCTGCGCCGCGCTCGCCGCCGGCCGCACCTGGACGCCCGAGCCGGTACCGGTGCCGTTCGGCCGGTGGTCCCGGGCGCTGGCCGCCACGGCCGGCTCCCCGTCCTGGAGGGAGCAACTGCCCTTGTGGGAGCGCGTCCTCGCGCCGGGCGAGCCGCTGCCCGGCGGACGGCCCCTCGATCCCGCGCGGGACACCGCGGAGCGGGGGCGGGAGGTCGGTGCCTCCGTACCGGCCCCGGTGACCGCCGCGCTGCTCACCTCCGTCCCGGCGGCGTTCTACACCGGGACCGAGACCGTGCTGCTGGCCGCCCTGGCGGCGGCGGTCACCGAGTGGCGGGCCGCGCGCGGCGCCGGGACCGGCCCGGTCGTGGTCGACGTGGAGAGCCACGGCCGGGTGCCGCTCACGGGCGCCTGGGAACTCTCCCGCACCGTCGGCTGGTTCACCTCGGTCTTCCCGGTACGGCTGGACACCGGCCCGGCCGACACGGCGCGGGCCCGGACCGGCGGGCCGTCCGCCGGGGACATCGTCAAACGGGTCAAGGAACAGCTCGGTGCGGTACCGGGTGACGGAGTGGGGTACGGGGTACTCCGCCATCTCGACCCCGGCACCCGGGAGGCGCTGGCCGCACGGCCCGCCGCGTCGATCGGCTTCAACTACCTGGGCCGGCTCACGGGCGGCGGTGACGGTCCCGGCACCGAGGCGCCCGGCGGCCCCGGTGACTGGTCGCTGCTCGGCACCGGGGGAGAACCGGACGGGCGGACACCGCTCGGCCACGCCGTCGAGGCGGTCGCCGCCGTCGTCGCCGGGCCCGGCGGGCCGGTGCTCCGGCTCTCCCTGGGATACCCGCCCGACCTGCTGGACGAGGACGGGATGCGCGAGCTCTGCGAGGGCTGGGCCGCCCATCTGGCGGGTGTGGCCGCCCACACCGAGGGCCCGGACGCGGGCGGGCACGTGCCGTCGGACTTCCCGCTCGTGTCGCTGAACCAGGACCAGATCGAACGGCTGGAAGGGGGATCGGAGCGGTGAACCTCGCGCTGCACGCCGCCGTCACCCATCTCCCGGGCCGCGCACCCCTGGCCGAACTGCCCGAGACGGACACGCAGACCGGTCCGGAGCGGACCGCGTGCCGCGCCCTCGGGATCGAACGGGTCGCCGTCGCTCCGGAGCTGTCCGCGGTGGACCTCGCGGGCCTGGCGGGCCGGCGGGCACTCGCCGAGGCCGGGCTGGACGCGGACCGGCTCGACGGCCTCATCCTCGTCGAGCACCGGGCCCCCGACACCCTCTCCACATCGGAGGCCACCCGGCTCCAGCACATCCTCGGCGCGGACCGCGCACAGGCCTTCTCCGTGGGCGGTCTCGGCTGCGCGTCGCTGGTACCGGCCCTGCTGAGCGCGGCCGGTCTCCTCGCCGCCGGGCCGGACACCGCGCGCGTCCTCGTCCTGCACGGCAGCAAACCGGTGACCTCCCGGCGGTACCGGCACCCGGTGACCGTCAACGGCGACAGCGGCCAGGCGGTACTGGTCTCCCGCGACGGCCCGCTGCGGGTCCGGGACATCCTGCTGGAGACCAGCGGAGAGTACTGGGAGCTGTTCCGTGTCGACTACCGCGACCGGCCCGTGGACCAGTGGCGCGAGGAGTGCACGGACCCGGCCGCCCACTCCTTCCGGCTCGCGGTGGAGTCGAGGAAGCGGATCTCCTCGCTCACCGCCCGGCTGCTGGAGCGCAACGGAGTGCGCTCCCGGGAGATCTCCTGCTGGATCGGGCAGAACCTCTCGGCCGCCGCGCTCCAGGTCCTCGGCGAGGCGCTGGAGGTGGAGCTGTCCGACGCCTGCGCCGACAATCTGCGCGAGAACGGGCACCTGGGGCCCAACGACGCGCTGTTCAATCTCCGGACCGCCACCGAGCGCGGACAGCTGCCCGACGGAGGGCTGGCCGTCGTCCTCACCATGAGCCCCGCGGCGGCGTGGAGCGCGATGCTCGTGGAACACGGCACGGGAAGCGCCGGAACCCATCTGCTGTAGCGGGTCGCCCGGCGCGGGCCGGGTCCGCCATTACCCCTCCGCGACACCGCCGGCTCGCGTTCAATGGGGTCCGGCCGGAGCGGCCCTCAGGAGGAGAGGCACGGGGCACGGCGGTTCAACGGCCCCGGGCCGGCCACCGGGTGGACCGGGCGCTCCGGGCCGCCACGGCCACGGCCACGCCCATTCGTCGATCGAGAGGACACGCGGAATGAGCGGAACGAACAGACGAGGCAGATCGCGGATATGGCTCGGCGCCTTCCTGGCGACCCTGATGTCATCGTTCGCACTGGCACCGGCAACCGCACAGGCCGACTCCGACGCGGGGCGCCGGTGCTCCGGGGGATATGTGGCCCTCACCTTCGACGACGGCCCGACGGAGACCACACCCGCGTACCTCGACGCGCTGCGCGAGGCCGGACGGGCCAGGGCGACGTTCTTCGTGACCGGCGCGCTGGCCCAGGCGCGCCCGGACGGGACCCGGCGGATCGCCGCCGCCGGCCACGCGATCGGCAACCACTCGTTCACCCACCCGAACCTCGTCGAGCTGGCCGCGCCCGCCGCGTTCGCCGAGCTGGCCGACACCAGCCGGGTCGTCCGCGCGCAGACGGGCCGCGCGCCGGCGCTCTTCCGCCCGCCGTTCGGGAGCACCGACGCACGGACGCGTCAGGACGCCGCCAGGCTCGGGATGACCGAGGTGATCTGGACGGCCGACACGGTCGACTGGAGCGGCATCTCCACCGAGACCATCGTCGCGAACGCGCTCACGGTGCGGCCGGGCGGCATCATCCTGCTCCACGACGGCCTGCGGACGACGCTCGACGCCATCCCGGGGATCGTCGAGGGGCTCGCCGCGCGCGGCCTGTGCCCGGGCCGCATCGTGCGCTCGGCCACTCCGGTCGAGGCCTGGCCGGGCCTGACCTTCCACGCCAGGGCCGCGCGCTGGTGAGGTAGCGGCACCCCGCCCGCCGGGCCCGTCCGGGGGAGCGGGCGTCTGCCACGGACGGGACCCGGCGCGGGATCGCGGCGGGCCCCGCCCGTTCCGTCACGGAGGTCCGGGGGCGACCGGCCCGGGGGACGGATTGCCGGAACTCCCCTACGGTGTCCGGCCGTTCAACCGGCGGCCGGACACCGCCGCGCCGCGTTGGACCCTGGGTCGTCTCTTTCGGATCGTGCCGGGCTCGCGAGCCCGGCACCGCGCCTCGCCGCGCTGTCGTCCGTCGCCGGCGCTCCGCGTGGGCTTCCTTCTCCGCCTCGCGATCCACGGCACCGGACCCCGCTCACCGATCCGGCCCGATCCGAAAGAAACTCCCTAGCCCGCGTCCACCAGCGTGCGGCCGTCGGCCGGGATCAGCGACCCGGCGCGGCCGGCGTAGGCGGACTCGACCCGTGCCTGCTCCGTCGCGTTCGGCACCGCGTTCCTGCAGCTGGTGCCGGCGCTGGAGCCCGACATCAGCTGGGAGCACGGGCCGGGCTTGGTGTCCGGCAGACCCAGGCTGTGCCCGATCTCGTGCGCGGCGATGCGTGTCCTGTCGTGCCCCTGGGTGACCGCCTGGCTGCCGAGTTCGACCCGGACCTGGCCTCCGGGCCGGACCGGGCCGAGGGTGGCCTGCGGCCAGCCGCTCGTGGCCACGATCTGGATCTCGGCCCGGGTGCCGGGGGAGACCCTGACCAGCTTGACGTTGTCGACGTTCGTGTTCCACGAGGCGACTCCGGCGGTGACCGCCGCCTCCCAGCCGGTGGCCCGGCTGTCGTCGTACCGGAGGGTCACCACGGCCGCGGCGCTCCGCGTCCCGGTCGGCTCCGGCGCGGTGAGGGCGTTCGCGGCCGGTGCCGTGGCGAGGGTGGCCGCCACGACGGTGCCGGCCAGTGCCAGCCGTATAGAGGTCAGCATTGCTGTCCCTTCACATGGGGGTCCCGGCTCCGACCGGAGCCGGGCGGGTGGTGAGGGGCACCCGCGGACGGGCCGAGGGCGGCCGGCCGGGGAAGCGCGGCACCGGCCACCGGCCGTCCCCAGGGGCGCGTGGCGCGAGGCGGTGACGGAAACGCACCGGTTCCCCGGGACTCGACGTGCCAACCCGTTCCACGAGGCCGGGCATACGCCACTCCATTCCTCTCCTCGCCACCGGCGATCGTGGCAGACGGTACAACCCCCCACCGTCACCAACAAGCCGTTACCGCCCACACCTGGGGAGTGAATTCCCGCCACGCCCCACGGGCCGCCGTCCCCGCCGGCACGGCACGCACTCCGCCGGACCGGGGGCGGCTCACAGCTCCCACCACCAGGCTTCGAGCTCCTGGTGACCGGCGAACTCCACGGGAACCGCGAAGGGAGAGCGCCGCGCGAGGGAGAGGGCGCCGGTGCGGCGGACCACGGCGCGCAGGTCCCGCACGGCGGGCATGCCGGCGAGTTCGGCGACATCGAAGGGGCAGCCCTCGGGGCCGCCGACGAGGGTCTCGCAGCCCAACGCGTACCAGTCCCCGACGAGTTCGTGGTCCCGCTCCTTCTCGGCGGCCGCGGCGACCTCCCGGACCGCTTCGATCAGCCGGGTACGCCGGGGTGGCACGGCGTCGGGGCCGCGCAGTTCACCGGCGGCGACCATGCGCCGCCACAGCGCGGTACCGGCGTCGCAGTAGAGGAACGGCGGCTCGACGCAGCCGTCCTCCAGCCAGGAGTCGTAGCCCCCGAAGGCGGGGTCGTCCTCGTCGAAGGTGCGCAGAGCGGTGAACCCGGCCACCGCGTCGAAGTACGCGGCCCGCTCGGCGTAATCGGGGTGCCGGTCGACCGGGAACCGGTAGGTGAACCCCCGGCGCAGCAGGATCTCCCTCACACGGAAGTGCGTGAACGAGCAGTCGTACCCGCGCTGGAAGCCGTACAGCGCCGCGAACCAGTCCCGGACGCGCGGGTCGCCCGGTCCGGTGCGGCTGTCCAGGACGCGGACCGAGTCCGCGACCAGGTCCTCGATCTCATGCGTGGACACCGGGTCCCCTCCTCCGCGATCCGGCGACAACCTACCCGCTCCCGCCGGGACGCGTGGACGGGGGCCGGCGAGCGGCGCGCCCCGGACGGTGGCCGTCCGGGGCGCGCGGTCACACGTACCGAGGGGGCCGGGTTCTACCGGAGGGCCTTCTCGGGGTCGACGACCTCATCACTCGGCGGCTCACTGGCGTCCACCTTCTTGCCGTAGTCGCTGAACACCATTTCCCCGGGAGCCTTGCCCCCCTCGGAGACGGACTTGAGGATATGGGGCTCGCCCTCGGTGGCGACGGACAGGGTGAGTTTCTCCCCGCCCGGCTGCTTCTTCTCCAGGGTCAGGGCGTCCTTTCCGCCGACACTGGTCGTCCCGCCCTTCTTCATTCCCTTGCGCTCGGACTTGTCGCCGTCCATCGCGGCGAGAAACGCCTGCTTGTCACACATGCCCTGGAGTCCGGCCTCGCTCGCCGGGCTCTTCACCCATTTCCCCCGGAGCTTGCTCATCGCCTTCTCCGCGCCGGGCTGTCCCTTCAGGGTGTTCTTCCAGAACGTCTCATCGCCCTTCACATAGGCGGTCTGACCGGTCTGGATGATGTCCGCCTTCGCGCCCTGCCTGGACAGGGTCCCGGTGCAGTTGTCCCGCTCGTCGACGCGGAAGTCGACCTGGACGGTGCTTCCGTCCTGCTGCTTGGCGCTGCCGGCCATGCGCACGGATGCCGCGTCGCGCGTCGCCTGGACCGCGTCGGCCGCGATCTTGTCCGCGCTCTTCCCCTCGAACGGTTCGTCCGAACCGCTCTCTCCGCAGCCGGCCAGCGCTCCCGCGCCCAGACAGACCGCGACCGCCAGGGTGACAGACCTCTTCAACGACACGACGATTTCCTCCTCATCGAAGGACAGACGGATGGTGTCCACCGCGTCTGCCCGAAGGTGCTGTGCTCATGATTCGCTGACCTCCGGCTACCCAGGGAAATCGCGCTCATACAGCGGGAGTCGGCACGGGTACGGGTGATTTCTCGCCGAATCGGAAACGGGAATGCGCGGTATTCCCTCCGGGGTGACCGGAGCGAATACCGCGCATGAGGGGCCGGAAGCCGACCCGGGGGAGACCGGGTGGGCAGATCCGCGCTAGCGGTTCCTCTTCGCCTGGAACCAGAGCGCCACAGCGATCAGAACGACGATCACCAGTATCCATTTCATGTCGTCGTTCCCATCCGGTTGTCCGTGCCGTTCGCCGAGGCGGGGGACGGGATCGACCCGTCCGCGCGACGGGCGGCCGGCGTCCTGCGGCGGGCCTGGTGTGCTTCCCCGGTCGTCATGGAAGGGCGCCTGCCCCCGGGGCGCGGATCGAACCCCCCGCCGCGCCCCGGGTTCCGTGCCAGGTGGGGCCCGTACGCAGGACCGCCCGGCGGGATCAGTCCCGGACCGGGGCCGGAGCGGCGATCTGGACGCGCTTGAGGTGCCGGGCCGGATCGTCGAAGGCGTTCCGGGAGTGGAGCATCCGCCAGTTGTCCCAGACGATCATGTCGCGCTCCCGGTACTCCACGGCGATGTGGTTCTCGTCGTAGATCTCCTTCCCGCGTTCGAGGAGCCGAGCCGTCAGCTCGTCTCCCTCGGGGACGATCAGGTTGTTGTAGGAGAAGCGGATCACCAGCTCGCCGTCGATCTCCTCCAGCACCGGGTGCTCGGCGTTCTGCCGCACACCGCGCCGGGCGAGACCCTCCGTCGACTTCCACGCGTAGACGGTCTCCGTGAACCGCTTCCGTTCCTCCTCGGTGAACTCCCGCAGAATCCGGTTCCCGTCCAGCATCGTGGTCTCGCCGCCGAGACCCGACGCGGGCCTCACGCACCACAGGGCCATGTACCGCGGGGGCGCGCCATGGAACTCGTACCCCTCGGTGTGGGGCACCAGAGGGCGGCGGTTCTGCGCGTGGTAGACGTCGTCCATGTCCGGCTCGGGCCTGAGGTCGCCGATGACGGTGCCGGTGGGCGTCGGCTGGAAGTCCCCCAACCCCTTGAGGAACGCCACATGGTCGAAGCTGTCCGGGACGTCGACGAGCTGGACATAGCCGTTGTTCCCGAGCAACTGGCGGAAGGCGTAGGCCAGAACGCCGTCGGGCAGTGGTTGACGGTTGGCGTCGAAGCAGGAAACGACGCTGTCGGGTGACTTCGCCATGGTGACTCCCTCTGTCTCGCTCCTCCGGTCCGACCCTTCTGGTCCGACCGGTTCCGGTCCGGCTGGTTCTGGTGCGACCGGTCCGGGAACGGGCCTCCGGGCCCGTTCCGGATGACGTCCCGGCGCCGCGCGATCGGTCCTCTCAGGCGAACTCGGCCCAGCCGAGCCGCACCACCATGACCGCCACCACGATCAACAGCACGGACCGGACGAATCCGCTGCCCCGGGTCATCGTCATCCGCGCGCCGGCCAGCGCGCCCGCCACGTTGAACAGGGACATGCCGAGGCCCAGCACCCACAGCACCTGCCCCTGGGACGCGAAGACCAGCAGCGCGCCCAGATTGGTGCCCACATTGATCATCTTCACGGTGGAGAGCGCGCGGATGAACTCCAGTCCGAGCACGCTGGTGAAGGTGATGATGAGGAAGGTCCCGGTCCCCGGTCCGACCAGGCCGTCGTAGAAACCGATCCCGCCCCCGGCCAGCAGGACCAGCCACGCGATCCGGCGCCGCTCGGGGGCCCGCCGCCGGCTGTCGGGCCCTTCGCTCCCGGAGCCGTCCGCCCCGAACCGGGGGCGGAGCAGGACGAAGACGGCCACCGCCACCAGCAGCAGCAGGATGAGCGGCCGGAGGAAGTCGGAGGAGATCGCGGTGGCCGCGACGGCCCCGCCCGCCGAACCGAGGACCGCCGCGCCGCCGCCGACCGCCACGACCTTCCGGGAGACCGGATACGCGCGCCGGAAGGTGAGGGCTGCCGCGAGGGTGCCCAGGGTCGCGGCGAGCTTGTTGGTGCCCAGCACCGATGCCACCGGGAGCGAACCCCCTGCGATCAGCAGCGCGGGCAGTTGCAGCAGTCCGCCGCCCCCGACCACCGCGTCGATCCACCCGGCCGCCGCGGCCACCGCCAGCAGGGCCAGCACGGTCTGCGAGTCCATGAGCACGAGCCCCCAGCGAGTAGGACGGTCCGAGGAGCCGGCTGCCGGCGTCCGCTCCGGGACTCCCCGGAGGTCATCGCGCACCCGGCGGGAGAGGGGGGCGCGCGGCGGACGGGAGAGAAGGGACGACGGGAGCGGCGGTCACGGCCGCGGGCAGTGCGTTCTTCGTCTTCACGGTCACAGGGATGGCCGCCGTGGGATGTCCGGTTCATCCGGAGGACAACGCATCACCCTTACGGGTGACAAGTCCGTTTTCTCGGATCTGTGCCCTCGGTGCCGAGAGGCCGGCCGCCCGCGCGCGCCCCGCACTCCAGGTGCCTGCTCGGTGGGGTGGGGCCATGTGCTGGAAACCCCCGGTGACCAGGTATGAGTCCGCGGGGAGCGGGTAGCGGCGTGAGAGCGCGCGGCGACGCGCGCGAGGCCCCGAGGAGAAGAGACGCATGCCGACCGAGAGAGACGCCCGGCCGAGATCCGCTCGCGCCTCCGCGGAGTCGCGGGAGAACGGCGGCGACCGGCCGAAACCGTCCGCACCCCTCCCCGGCGACGCCCTGGAGGGCGGCGGGGAGGCTCTTCTGCACGGCCTCCGGGTGGACGAGGCCCGGCCGGAGCAGCCGATCCTGCTGGACGGCGACGGCAATGCCATCGCCACCTGGCGGGAGAACTACCCGTACGACCGCAAGCTCGCGCGGAAGGCGTACGAGCAGCGCAAGCGGGTCCTTCAGATCGAACTCCTGAAGCTCCAGAAGTGGGCCAAGGAGAGCGGGCAGCGGATCGTGGTGCTCTGCGAGGGACGGGACGCGGCGGGCAAGGGCGGCGCCATCCACCGTTTCACCGAGCGGCTCAACCCGCGAGGCGCCCGCGTGGTGGCCCTGGACAAACCGACCGAACGCGAGTCGGGCCAGTGGTACTTCCAGCGGTATGTCGCCCATCTGCCGTCGCCGGGCGAGATCGTCTTCTTCGACCGCTCCTGGTACAACCGCGCCGGTGTCGAGCGGGTCATGGGCTTCTGCACACCGCGGGAGTACCGGCACTTCCTCGACCAGGCCCCGGTCTTCGAGAAGATGCTGACCGACGACGGCATCCTGCTGGTGAAGTTCTGGTTCTCCGTCTCGCGCGGCGAGCAGCGCACCCGTTTCGCCATCCGCAAGGTCGACCCCGTGCGGCGCTGGAAACTCTCCCCCACGGACCTGGCCTCGCTGGACCTGTGGGACGCCTACACCACCGCCAAGGTGGACATGTTCCGCGCCACGGACACCGCGCACGCTCCCTGGACCGTCGTGAAGAACAACGACAAGCGGCGCGGACGGCTGGAGGCGATGCGGCACCTCCTGCTGCGCTGCGACTACCCGGCCAAGGACGCGGACGCGGTCGGCGCCCCCGACCGGCACATCATCGGGCCCGCCTACACCCTGCTGGAGCCCGGCGAGGCACCGACCGATCTCTCTCCCACCCCGCTCGCCGCCCATGAACGGGGCTCGGGCAACCACCCCGAGCCCGGGGCCGGTGCCGAGGCGACGGGCTCAGGACGGTGACGCGCGGCCCCGGTTCCCTCTCCCGCCGAGGAGGGGGGCGACCGTCCGTGACGACGGCACGCGGAAGGCGCGGCCCGGCGTTCAGCATGCGTCAGACGGCGCTCGCGTTCGGGCTGGCGGCCGCCCTGCTCTGTGGCGCGGGGCTGGCGCTGCGGTCGCTGGTGCGGGCGGCGGGCGCCTACGGGCCGTTCGTCCTCGCGCTGGCCGTCCTGGTGGCCACCGCGCTTCTCGTGACCGCCGCGCGCTCCCGGCGCCGCCCCCGGGCGGTGGCACCGCCGCCGGCCGAGGGGGCGATGGTGCCGGCCGCGCGGGAGCCCGCCGCGTGGGAGCGGGCGGAGCCCGGGCCCGTGGGGGAGTCCGTCGCCCCCGAGCCCGAGCCCGTCCGGCCGGAGCCCCTGGAGCCGGTACCGGAGTCCGGACCCGTCGACTTCGCCTCCATGGACCCCCTGGTCTTCGAGCAGGCCGTGGCGGCGCTCTGCGAGCGGGACGGCTGCCGTGACGTGACGGTCGACGGAGGCGCGGGGGATCTCGGTGCCGATGTGACCGCCACGTCCCCCGGCGGGCTGCGCGTGGTCATCCAGTGCAAGCGCTACGGCCCGGTGAACAAGGTCGGCTCGCAGGACACCCAGCGCTTCGGCGGCACCTGCTTCGCGGTCCACGAGGCCGATGTCGCGGCGATCGTGACCACCGGCGAGTTCACCCGGCCCGCGGCCGACTACGCCGCCGAGTGCGGAATCCACTGCTTCGACCACCGGGCCCTGGCCGCCTGGGCGGACCGTACCGGCCCCGCGCCCTGGGAGGCGGCCGTACCCGCCCCGGGCACTCCTGTGGAGTAGGGCACCGGGCGGGGCGCGTACCGCGGGGCCGGGGCGGTGAGTACGCGGTCGACGCCGACGCCGCC
>NZ_JBEOYB010000091.1:0-25361 GCF_040296845.1 Streptomyces sp. NPDC001985 | reverse complement strand
TCCACCATCGACGAACGCCTGGAAATCGACACAATCGGCGTCCTCCACATCACCGACCACGGCCAACTGATCACCTACCCCCACCCCGTCCCCGGGCTGCCCGCCCTTCCCAGGAGCGGGGCGACGCGCAACGTGCTGTGCCGCCGGGAAGACGGCGACTACACGATCACCGACCCGGACAGCGGACAAATACGCCACTTCACGGCCCCGCATGGAGTCGAGCCGGGCGGTGACGGCGACGCCTGGCTCGTCCAGATCACCGACCGCAACGACAACACCATCAGCATCGACCGCACCGACGACGGAACCCCCACGGCCATCGTCCACTCCGCTGGCCATCGCCTGCTGCTGACTGCGGCCGACCATCGAGTGACGGGCCTCGCCCTCAGCGGCGCCGATACCGCAGGACCGGTCCACCCGCTACTTGCGTACGGCTACACCGACGGAAACCTCACCTCGGTGGCCAAGCCATCCGGCGCCGCCCTGACTCTGGAGTACGACCACCGCCGCCGGGTGACGGCCTGGATCGACTCCAACAGCCGCCGCTATGGCTATGCCTACGACGAACAGGACCGGTGCGTCGCCGAGGGCGGCGAAGCCGGACACATCCAGCTCACCCTCGCTTACAGCATCCCCGACCCCGCCTCCGGAAACAGGGTCACCACCCTCACCACCGCGGACGGCCGCACGACCCGCCACCTCATCGGTCCCGGCTGCCGCGTCCTCGCCACCACCGACCCACTCGGCCACACCACCCGCTTCACCTACGACGCCCGAGGCAACCAGCTCACCCACACCGACGCACTTGGCCGCATCACCGCCTTCACCTATGACGAGGAGGGGCGTCTCAAGGCTGTCATCCGACCGGACGGAGCCGAGCTGAGCACAGTCCGCGGCTCGCTCGGGCTGTCCACAGAGTTCACAGGGCCGGACGGGGCCTGCTGGCGGCAGGAGTTCGACGAGCGCGGCAACCGGACGGCAGTCGTCGATCCGGCCGGCCACGCCACGCGGTACGCCTACGACGCCGGCGGCCGTCTCACCTCGGTCACCGACGCGCTGGGCGGGGTGACCACAATCCGCTGCGACCCGGCGGGCCGGCCGGTGGAGGTGGTCGACCCGCTGGGCGGTTCCACCCGTTTTGTGCGTGATGACTTCGGTCGCCCGGTACGGATTACGGACCCCCTCGGCGCGGTGACCCGGCTCGAATGGAGTGCCGACGGCGAGCTGGAACGCCGTACCGGCCCCGACGGCTCGTCGGAGACCTGGTCCCACGACGGCGAGGGCAATTGTGTCTCCCATGTCGACGCGACGGGTGCCGAGTCCCGCTTCGAGTACACCCACTTCGACCTGCTCGCCGCGCGCACCGGCCCTGACGGAACGCGCTACGCGTTCGAGCACGACGCCGACCTGCGCCTGACGAGAGTCAGCGACCCGCATGGCCTGACCTGGTCGTACTTCTACGATCCGGCGGGGCGGCTGGTCTCCGAGTCCGACTTCGACGGCCGCACACTCCGCTATGCCCTCGACCCGGCCGGCCGGTTGACCGCCAGGACGACTCCCCTCGGCGAGGTCGTCGCCTATGAGCACGACGAACTGGGCCGGGTGATCCGCCAGAACGCGGCGGGTGCGGTGACCAGCTACGCGTACGACCGAGCCGGGCGTCTGCTCCAGGCAACCGGGCCGAGCGGCGAGCTGCTGTACCGGTACGACCGGCGGGGCCGCGTCACCGCGGAGCTGTCAGACGGCCATGCCGTCACCTATGCGTACGATGCGCTCGGCCGCCGGACCCACCGGACCACTCCCACCGGGCAGACCACCGTCTACGGCTACGACGCCGCCAGCCGGCCGGCTCACCTGACCAGCGCCGGCCGGCGTATCGCCTTCACCTGGGACGCCGCCGGGCGGGAGCTCGAACGCGTCTTCGGCGACACGCTCACACTCACCTCCACCTGGGACGAGGCCGGGCGGCTCGCCGACCAGCGACTCACCGCCGGCGACCGGACGCTCAATCGCCGCGGCTATGACTACCGCGCGGACGGACACCTCACCGGCATCACGGATCAGCTCTCCGGCGACCGCTCATTCGAGCTGGACCCTGTGGGACGGGTGACCGCCGTCCACGCCGCCGGCTGGACAGAGCGATACGCCTACGACGCGGCCGGGAACCAGAGTTCGGCTTCCTGGCCCTCCTCCCACCCGGGCCATGAGGCGACCGGGGCCCGCTCGTACACCGGCACCTCCATCACCCGTGCTGGAGAAGTCCGCTACGAGCACGACGGGGGCGGGCGCATTGTCCTGCGCCAGCGGACCCGGCTCTCCCGCAGGCCCGACACCTGGCGGTACGAGTGGGACGCCGAGGACCGCCTCACTGCGGTCACAACCCCCGACGGCACGCGGTGGCGCTATCTCTACGACCCGCTGGGTCGCCGCTCCGCCAAGCAGCGGCTCGCGGACGACGGGGAGACGGTCTGCGAGGAGACCCGGTTCACCTGGGACGGGGCGATGCTCTGCGAACAGCTCACCACCTCGACGGAATTGCCTCATCCGGTCGCAACCACCTGGGATCACCAGGGTTTGCGCCCCCTCGCACAGACCGAACGCGTCCTTGCCGCCGATTCCTCCAGGACGGAGATCGATCAGCGCTTCTTCGCCATAGCCACCGATCTGATGGGGACCCCCACCGAACTCGTCGACGAGACGGGCGAAGTGGCCTGGCGCACCCGCACCACGCTGTGGGGCACGACCACCTGGAACCGCGACGCCACGGCGTACACACCACTCCGCTTTCCCGGCCAGTACTTCGACCCGGAAACCGGGCTCCACTACAACGTTTTCCGGCACTACGACCCGGAGTCCGGCCGCTATGCCGCGCCGGACCCACTGGGACTGGCACCCGCACCCAATCCTGTCGCCTACGTGCACAATCCGTATACGATCTGCGATCCGCTGGGGCTCTCGCCCTATCCTCAGTTCAAGGGTCTCGGCTGGCTGACGGAGAGGATGCTCGCCCGTCCTTCGTTCCGCTACCAGCGGACCGTCACCAATCAGGACTACGAGCAGCAGTGGATTCTGCCTGACGGGCGTGAGGTGCATCTCGACGGCGGGCCAAGGGACGGCTGGATAGCGGAGGCGAAGTGGACCGGAGGCGACAAGCAGTCCGAATGGGAGAAGTCCCCTTATAATCCTGATCATAAATTCTACAGCGAATCGAAGATCACAGATCAGGCCGAAAAGCTGTTGGCATTGAACGAGGGATTGGAGGGCAGGGGAGTGCGTTACATGGTGTCCAATGAATGGGGTGCCGCGCATGTGAACGAGGTCCTGGCCAGAGCCTTCCCCGAGGCTGTCGCCAACGGCACTCTCAAGGCTTATCACGTACCGGGCACTGGCATGAGTGGAATGAGCGCATGGCTGCAGTAGTCGAGTTGCTGGAGAGCATCCGGGGCATCGTCCCGCTGACAGGCGAAGGAGTGTCGGCGCAGTTCGGGGCCCAGGGTTGGATGCCAGAAGGGCGTCCGAAGAATGGCTTCGAGACCTCGTGGAACAAGGATGGCATCGGCGGCTGGGTCCACCCGTACGACGGTGGCGTCCGCGTCGAATTCACCGTCTGGATGCGGGACGCGGACGACGCGACGGGCTATTTCGAGGATCTGGAGACGGTCTACGAGGAGGGCGAGGAAGCACTGTCCGCTTTTCTCCCCGAGATCCTCTCGTCGTCGCTCGCCGACGGGCTGGTCGAGGCGGAGGGGACGGCGGATGAAACAGACGAGTTCATCACCTTCCGGAAGTGGGGACTGGACGGCCGCACTCTGATCGTCGGCGTCATCCAGGAGGATACGGACCTCCCGGTCAGAGTTATTACCGCCCTGGAGGACCGGTCTCCCAGCGGCTGAGCCGGACAGCGACCGGGGCCGCCCGGCGGCCAATGCGAGGCGGGGCCTGGGCGGCTCGGTCGCCCAGGCCCCAAAAGGCATCGACGGGATTCGGAAACGCGCCGCGCCGGCCGGACGCCCGCATCAACCGTGCGGTCAAGGCGGTCAGGCCCGGTGAACGGTCGGGTCCGGAAGGTAGAGTTGCTTCTCGCCCTGGACGAGGACATCAAGATGCGCAGCTCATCCAGAGCCTGTTGAGGTTCAGGGTGGTCATCCCGGTGGAACTCCACCAGGTGCCTCCGCCTTGCCGGTATCCACGGCCGAGTCTCCCTGCCGGAGTTGCAACCACGCCCACACCAGCGCTGCGACCCCGGTGCCGACCTGCAACGACACCCCGACCAGCTCCCCGGTCCCCGGGCCATTCAGCAACCAGACCATCGGCGTGTCCGCGATGCAGGCCACCCCGACCACGATCAGCACGATCTTCTGCGGCCGTGTCACGCCGCCCCGCCTTCCCCTGGCCGGCTCTTGGCAGGTAAAGCAAGGACGTTCACGCCGTTGCCAGTGGTTCCGGCAGTCCGGGTTGCCCGTGTCGTATCTCAAGCGGTCCGTATGACGGTGAACAGGGTGGCCGGATCGCCCACCCGTGACTGCCTCTGCCGCACTTCACGGGCATTTGCAGTATGGCTTCAACGGCGGTTCCTAACCTCGAAACTTCTCCAGCAACCGCCGTAAAGGACACACCTTAGCCACTTCCATCGGAGGCGTCGGCAAGTCGTCGCCCCGAGAGCGGCCCCTCGGTACCGAGGAAACGTGGAACTGCTCTGACCGGCTGGCTCCGATCGTCCTGGCATGGGCAACGTAGAGCTTGAGCCGTGCTTGAGGCAACGGCAGTGAGAGCTTACGGGGGACGTTAGGACTGGGGCGCCGGGTGAGAGGGTGGGCTGGCCGTCCATGCTGAGTCAAACTGCTGCAGGGCGATGGAGTACAGAAGTCCGGGTGCCCGGACGTACAGGCACGGGGAGTTCCTACCGTGAGCAGATCTGCTGTAGAAGGTGAGGTAGGCGGCCCGGTCCGTTGCGATCACGCGGCACGTGCTCGGCAGGTTAAAGTTGCGAAGCTCGAAATTACTTTGCGTACGGGCCACATGCGCGAGGTAGTCCATGTTCATCCGGACCTGGTTCCTGAGCAGGTCGGGGGTGAACCCGGCATCAAACAACTGTATGTCGCGCGAGCGGCGGTCAAGCCATGAGTCACCTTGGTTGCGAGGGTCAGGCAGTAGAACCTGGACAGAATCCAGGGACAACTCACCCGACCATAAAGGCGAGAAAACGTCACGGGTGAGTACGTTTCCACGTCCCGCCAGGACCTTGATCCAGCGAGCCCTGCCAAGGTCGCGTGCGATGTCCTGCTCGGCGGACGACTGATGACGGTAGACTCGGCCGATTCCTGTGCCGGTGAGCCGTGAGCTGGCGCTGACCAGCCACCCCACTGGGTGTGAGCCGCGCAGGAGGCCGAGCACAAGCACGATCGCGCTTGCCACCAGAGAACTGAGTATCCCGAACAGAAAAGCAGTCATACGAGCCGTCTCCCTGCGTCTGGGCGATCTCGATCATTTGACTACGGCATCAACAGAGATAGGGAAGAAGCTTCCGCAGGATATATGCGGCATTCCGAGCCGCAAGCTCGTGATATGCATGCCCCTTTCCCTCGTCGGCGTTGTCGGATACACCCCGGATGACGATCCAGCCGGGGTTGATTCCCCCGTGAATAGAGTTCTCCTGCCAGTACTGGCTCAGCCCTCCGGCTTCCATGTCCACCGCCAGAACCTTCTCGTGGTAGTTCGTTAGGTAGCTGCGGATTTCGCTCTCACGGTCGGCGATGACGGCTTCGCCGGACCCGATTACTCCCGGGTAGACCTCGAACTCCTCCGAAGTATGTGTGGTGAGCTGACCGTTGATACGTGCCGGGGTCCCATGATCGGTGAAGAAGGCGTTTACCGCATGGACGACCGGTGCCGGCGCCTGCCGATGCTCTCCTCGACGGCGGACGTCCCCACGTGGATTGATCTTGCGATTCTCGTAGTAAACAATGTCGGTAGAGACAATGATGTTGCCGATGCGAGCGTGCTCGGCATGGAGGCCGCCGCCTACTCCGACGAGTGCCCACAGTCTCGGTTCGTAGTGTCGGCGCAGGTTCTCCAGAGCAGCCATCGCCGACCGTTGCCCTTGGCTCTGGCTCTGGGTGGCCACGATACGAACGGTCCCTTCCGGAGTGGCGTGTTTGCCCTGGTAGAAGTACAGCCCGCCTGGCTCCTTGCGGCGTTCCAGTTTCAACTCATCTACCACTGAACGCAATTCCTCGCTGAGGATCGTAACCACTCCGACGTCCCAAACAGTGGCCTGTTCACCGGCTGCTTCGGCTTCGACAGGGCGGGTACTGTCACAGGAAGGGGCGGCCACGGAAACATGGGCATTCTCTCCGACGGCATTGCTGCTGAAGTTATTGTTGTCACCCTGACTGGCGATGCCTCGATTGTTAATCACTTACTTCCTCCAGCGCTGGGAGTGTCCAGGCCTGTGGGCTGGTTTACGGAGACTCCGACCTGAGCGGCGTTGCCCACCGCGTTGTTACTGAAGCTATTGTTGTCACCGAAATTGAAGATTCCACTATTGATAATCTTGAGCGCGCGGTCATTGAAATCCGATATGTCCACATCCTTAGCTGCCAGGAAGTCGCCGGCCGCCCGAAGCAAACGCTGCTCAATCGTCTTCATCCGACCCAGGATGTCGCTCTTCTCCAGCTGGATCTTGGACCACGCCTGAGCCGATCTCTCCCTTATACTCACCCGACTGCCGATCAGGACATTGCGGATCGGCGTGGAAGTGAGGTCGCGGGGGAGAACGGCCGCCTTACTCAAGGCATACAAGTAAAGGAAGAGCCGCCATGAGCACTGGATCTCCGAGGGCAATGCGGCCAGTTCACGAAATGCCGCCCAGATGACGGCTGCAACTCCATGATGGCCAAATTCCGCCGTGCGCTGGAAAGATCTAGGCGTATGGGCAAGGACGCATGCTGCTGTGGAGATACTCAAGGTGCGTCCCTGCAGGCTGACATGCAACAGGACGGTCGCGACGAACTCCGATCCCTCGACAGGAGTTATCACCTCGAGGAAGTGGTGCTGTTTGGATCCAGGCGTGTTGATGATCGTGTTCAGGTCTGCCTCGTCGAACTCCTGCGGAAGAAGTGAACGGTCCACCGCCACATCGGTCTCGGCCACGTAGACGCGGTCGCGGACGTGCGCGGGAAGCCGGACGTTCCCGCTGTCAGCGTCCAGCAGTCGAACTGCCTCGCGCAGGTAATCGACCAACTCATGTGCCTGGAAGGGCGGCACGGGGTGCTCGCGCTCATGGAGTGGCGCATCGTCGCCGGGGCGCAGCAACTGGATGCTCATCGGTGGGTTCCACTGGTAGACGATTTCGCCGGCCCCGATGAAGGGTGACTCATCCCCGAAGAGCGTGAACGTGGTGAGGTCGTCCTCGTCCTCGCCTTCGTCCTCACTGTGACGGGGGCGGCGGTAAACGGCGCAGAGATGTTGCTGCTGTACGTCCGCAGTTCGTTGCCGACCGGACAAACGCGCAGGCCGAAGGGTTGGCGCGCGCAGGATGCGGTTGAGCATCAGCTGACGTGAAGCTCCCACGCCGAGGCAGAAGAGGGTGATTCCCACGGCTATGCGGAGGGCCGCCGTGGCTTGGTCCGGATGAGCCAGTGCGATCGCCAGGCCACCCACTGTCAGAGACAGAGCGGCGAATCCGATACGTCTGAGCGCATCTGCCTTCTCCGGGTACTTCCGCGGAGACAGCAACCTCAAGGGATGCCACTGGCCTCGCACCGACCCCAGACCGCGGCGTTTGGACTTCCGTCTGGGCCTCGACTCCCGGTCAACATCCCGGAGCAGCATGGCGAGGCGGAGCAACCACAGAAGGGCGAGGCCACAAGCGACGAGGATGGCGGCGGGCAGGGCACCCGCGAGAGCAGGAGCAACCACCGCTCCCGTCACCGCCATGCGAAGAAACGCGTTCAGCGTAGCGGCCCGCCACGCGTGGTGCATGACGGGAACGATGTCGAATCCATAGGACGGGGCGACCCGTCGATACGGCGCGGTGCACACCTCGTCGATCACGAGGTCTCGAAATCGTTCGTCCACGTACACGCCAGCGCATAAGTGACGGGTGGCAGCGGTCGGCTCACTGGCTGCGTCCCTGGCCGGTGGCGCATGGGAGGTGGTCACGCTCTACCCCTGCCTCGCAGAGTTAAGGTCCATGAGACCATAAGCACCGAAGGCGTTTAAGTCAATGCGACCTTAAGGGGGTTCCAGTGGAGGACTGGCTGAAAGACTCAACCGAGGTGGAGGCATCGTGGGTGACCGTGGACCTGGCGATCTTCACCGTGAGGGGCGATCAGTTGATGGTGCTCCTGATCGAGCGTGGGCTGGAACCCTTCCTTGGCCAGCCCGCGCTGCCCGGCGGCTACGTCCAGAAGCGCGAGACTTTGCACGAAGGGGCTCTGCGTGAGCTCAAGGAAGAGGCGGGAATCGATGGCCGCCAGCTGCATCTAGAGCAGCTCGGTGCGTATGGGGATCCTCTACGTGACCCCAGGGGAAGGGTGGTCACGATCGCCTATCTCGCACTGGGGCCGGATCTTCCCGCCCCCGTGGGCGGCACCGATGCCAGGCGAGCCTATTGGGCTCCCGTGTCACAACTAGGCAGTGGTGCGGCGCAGCTGGCGTTCGACCACCCGGCCATCCTCACGGACGCCCTGGAGGTAGTCCGCCGCAAGCTCGAATACACCGCAGTCGCCACGGCCTTCTGCCGGGACCCTTTCACCCTGAGTGAGCTGCGCACGGTCTACGAAGTGATCTGGGGGCAGCAATTGGACCCGAGCAACTTTCGCCGCAAAGTACTCAACACCTCAGGGTTCGTGCGGCCCACGGGGGAACAACGACTACCCCCCACCGGCCGCCCAGCCGCCCTCTACCGCCGGGGAAACGCATGGCTGCTCGGCCCACCGCTGCTGCGCGGCACAGGACACACCACGTAGCCCGCCTCGGGCGGCGACCAACACGTCGCGGCTCAACACAACGGCTTCGTGAAACCCATCCATGGAACCGGAGAGTCTGCTCACCAGCGGCAGTAGCACGGTCGGCGTCCACCCGTTTGAACGACGGCCGTACGAGGCAATGCTGTGCTGAGAGATCGCGGACGACGATCTGTCGCTCGACGACTCGGTGCTCAAGTGGGCCGCTCTCTGGAGAGCCGCTCCCGAAGGTGGTGTTCTCCACCACTGTCAACGGTACGGGTCATACCCGACTGGCCTCCGGCGGTCCGGCATGAGGAGATCGAGCGGTTGCGAGCCGAGCCGAGGGAAGGCGACCTCACAATCGGCGGCGCGACTCTCGCCGCCGAGGCGGCCGCAGCGGGACTGAGAAGTCACTGACGGCCACCCGGATCTCCCCGACCACACCGCCCTTCCAGCCCAGTATGGCTTTAGCGGCGGCACCCCTGCCGATACGCCTCCAGCAACCGCCGTAAAGGACACACCCTAGTCGCCACGCCACAGGCATCGGCCGGACCCCGGGCGGGCGACACGGTGCCCACGACCGGCCGACGCGGGAGCCGCGACGGCCGACCGGCGCGACAGAGCTCCCGCATCGGCAGCAACGGCTCGATCACCGCTCACTGAACATCCGTCAATGACGAGTCACAGGAACCCTGGCGGCCTTCGCCGGGGCCGGCCACCGGGAGCGGTCCTGCGGCCGTGGACGACACCGGGTGTCGGTACCGGCTGCGGTCAGGGCGCCGGCCCGGTGGGCCGCGGCGATTCCGGCGACAACGACCGCTGCACTCCAGTGCCGGTCGAGATTCGGCGGAGTTTCTGAGCCGGTGGTTCAGGAAGCGTGTCGCCCCGAGCCATCGGTGTCGACGGCAGCGGCGTCACTCACGTCCTCCACCCTCAGAGGCCGCTGTCCGCTGAATGCGATCACGAGACCGTAGGGGTCGCAGACGGGCAAACGCCCCTCGGCGAAACGCAGGTGCCACTCATCGGCGTAGAAGTTGAGTTGTGGAGCATCCAGAGGAAAATCCGCGTCCGGCACGCTGCGGTAGGACTCCGATTCCGCTTCGGTGAGACCGAAGAATTCCGGGTCTGCCTCCAACACCTCCCGCACGAAGCGGAGCCCCGTCTCCAGGTAGTGGTCGAGTCCGCCGAGTACCTCTCCGACCAGGACAAGATCGGCCGCGTCGATGTCATCGGTGCCTTCGAGCAGAAGGTTGACCTCGACGAGGCCACCGTACAGCGCGCTCTCCGGCACCTGTTCCACGCTCCAGACCCTCAGTTCATCGGGTCCCCGTTCGAAGCGCAGCCGTCCGATGCCGCTACGGAAGACGGTCGAGTACACGGTTACCCCATCTCACGGAACTCAGGGGCGCGGGCCGCCATGCCCAGCCTTCCGCCATACGGAGAAGGCACTGACCAGTGCGTGCAGTAGCCCTCGCTCCTCGTCAAGAACCACGGCACGGCGCAGCGGATGAACACCCCGGACTGCACGGCACCTTTGCATGTCCGCAGAGTGCCACAGCGAGAGCCGCCCCCGCACAGTCCTTCGTTCCCCGGGCCGCCAAGGGATCACCGCGTCGCCTCGGCGGCGGAAGACTGAGAGCGACTACCCCTGCCTATAGGTCTCCAGCAACCTCAACCACACCTCACTGATCGTCGGATACGCGGGCACCGCGTGCCACAGTCGCTCGATCGGTACCTCGCCCACCACCGCCACCGTGGCCGAGTGGAGCAGTTCGCCGACGCCCGGGCCCACCAGGGTGACGCCGAGGAGGATTTCGCGGTCGAGGTCGACGATCATGCGGGCGTGGCCACGGTAGCCGTCGGCGTAGAGGGAGGCGCCCGCAACGGAGGCGAGGTCGAAGTCGACGGCGCGGACGCGGTGGCCGGCCGATTCGGCTTCGGCGAGGGAGAGGCCGACGGCGGCGGCCTCGGGGTCGGTGAAGACGACCTGGGGGACGGCGGCGTGGTCGGCGGTTGCCGCGTGGGCGCCCCAGCGGTCGGTTTCCAGGAGGGGGACCTGCTGGGCCCGGGCGGCGATGGCGGCGGCGGCGATGCGGGCCTGGTACTTGCCCTGGTGGGTGAGGAGGGCGCGGTGGTTGACGTCGCCCACGCCGTACAGCCAGGTGCTGCCGTCGACCCGGCAGCTGTCGTCGACCGGCAGCCAGGAGCCCGGCTCCAGGCCCACCGTCTCCAGGCCGATTCCCTCGGTGCGCGGGGCGCGGCCGGTGGCGAAGAGGACCTCATCCGCCTCGACGCGCTCGCCGCTGTCCAGGACGAGGGTGACCGGGCCGCCCGGGTCGGGGCGTTCCACGGAGGTCACGGAGGTGCGGGGGCGGATGTCGGCGCCGGCCTCGGTCAGCGCGTCGGCGACATGTTCGCCGACGAAGGGCTCCATCCGGGGGAGCAGCCCCTCGCTCCGCACCAGGAGGGTGACGCGGGAGCCGAGGGCCTGCCAGGCGGTGGCCATCTCCACGCCGACCACTCCCCCGCCGACGACCGCGAGCCGTCCGGGGACGGCGTGGGCGCTGGTGGCCTCCCGGCTGGTCCAGGGTTTGGCGCCGGCCAGGCCCGGGAGGTCGGGCAGGACGGCGCGGCTGCCGGTGCAGACGGCGACGGCGTGGCGGGCGGTCAGTACCCGGGGCTCGCCCTCGGGGCCGTCCACGACGACCTTCCGGGGGCCGTCCAGCCTGCCCCGCCCCCGGTAGAGCCTGGCTCCGGTGGTGTCCAGCCAGGAGACCTGGCCGTCGTCCTTCCAGTGCGAGGTGAAGGCGTCACGGTGAGCGAGCACGGCCGCCGCGTCGAGAGGTGCTTCGGCGGATTGCCGCAGGCCGGGGACCTTGCGGGCGTCGGCCCTCGCGATCACCGGGCGCAGCAGGGCCTTGCTGGGCATACAGGCCCAGTAGGAGCACTCGCCGCCGACCAGTTCGCTCTCGACGACCGCCGTGCTCAGGCCCGCGGCCCGGCACCGGTCGGCCACGTTCTCGCCGGTGGGGCCCGCGCCCAGCACCACGACGTCGTACTCCACAGCATCGGTCATAGGGACAGTCTGGTACCGGGTGTGTCTCCTGGCCACATGGGCAGGGGCAGGAATAGCACCGCCCCGGACACGGTTGTCGGGGGCGAGTCCACCGGACACCGGACACACACCGGACATATGGGAGAGGTACCACGTCATGAGCACTGTTGAGCTCACCAAGGAGAACTTCGATCAGGTCGTTTCCGATAACGACTTCGTTCTGATCGATTTCTGGGCGTCATGGTGCGGCCCGTGCCGGCAGTTCGCCCCGGTCTACGAGGGGGCCGCCGAGCGGCACCCGGATCTGGTCTTCGCGAAGGTCGACACGGAGGCGCAGCAGGAGCTGGCCGCCGCGTTCGAAATCCAGTCCATCCCGACGCTGATGATCGTCCGCGAGAACGTGGCGGTGTTCGCGCAGCCCGGAGCGCTGCCGGAGGCCGCGCTGGAGGATGTGATCGGCCAGGCCCGTGCGCTGGACATGGACGAGGTACGCGATTCGATCAAGGCGGCCGAGGCCGCCGCCGCGCAGGGCGAGAGCCCCAAGGAGGGCTGAGCCGGGCGGGTACGCCGGGTTCAGCGCCTCTCGTCGGCGACCCGGGCGGAGAGACCGTAGTCCAGCTCGGCGCCGTCGACGAGAAGCGCCTCGACCGTTCGGGTGGTGGGGTCGATATCGGCCACCACGCCCTCACCGGCGTACCGGGGGTATCCCGATGCCCCGGTCTCGCCGGTGGCGGCCACGACGGCCGACCGGATCGCGGCCCGGTACAGATGCGCCGCGTCGAGGCCCTCGGCGTGCTCGGGCACGATCAGCACCTCGTAGTGCTGCGGGTCTGTCGTCATACGCGCGACGCTAGGCACTGGTCGCCCGGTCCGCATCCGGGCCGGGGCGCTCCGGGCCGGCCCCGCGGCCCGGGGGCCGGGGGCCGTCAGCTCGACTCACGGTGCACGGCCCGCGCCCCCATCAGGTCGTGCAGCTCCGGCCGGTCCTCCGGATCTCGCACCACCCGGTCCACGAGTTCGGCCAGCAGCCGTCCGGTCACCATGTCGATGTGCACCGTGCTCAACCGGGGCCGCAGCAGCCTGCCCAGGAGCAGGTCGTCGGCGCCGATCACCGCGGTCTCCCCCGGTATGTCGATGCCCTCGTCCTGGAGGGCCCGCATCAGAAGCGTCGCGTAATCGTCGTTGTAGGCGTAGACGGCGTCGAGCCCCAGTCCGCGCCAGCCCGCCGCGAGGGTGCTCGCCGACTCCTCGTCGTACGACAGCTCCAGCGGCTCCACATGGGCGCCGCTCCCGGCGGCGGCCCGGCGCGCACCCTCGAACCGGGGCTCGGAGAAGTGTTCCAGGCCCGGCTCCCGGGGCATGACGACCCCGATCGCCCGCCGTCCCCGCTGGATCAGATGGGTGACCGCGCAGCTTCCCACCCCGGTCTGATCCATCACGAGCGAGTGCGCGCCCTCGACGCGCCGGGGGGCGAGGGTGATCACGGCCTTGGCGCCCGAGCGCTTGAGCACGTCGACACCGTGCGGGGTGAGACCGACCTCGCCGAGGGAGACGACCGCGACGGGTCTCAGCTCGGCCCAGGCGCGGGCGGCCTCGTCGCCGCCCAGGCCGAGGCTGCCGTACTGCACCACGGTGTAGTCGAGCCGTCTCAGCGCCCACTGGAGTTCATGGAAGAACCGGTGGAACAGCGGGCCGACCGCGAAACTCGCGGCGGGCAGCAGCACCATGCGCGTGTGTCCGGCCCGCAGGCTGCGGGCCGCCGCATGGGGGACATAGCCCAGCTCTTCTGCGGCCTCCCGGACCCGTCGGCGGGTGGGCTCGCTGATGCGCACGGACGACGTGTTGTTGAGCACGTACGAGACCGTGGCCCGGGAGACCCCTGCTAACCGGGCGACATCGGCGCTGGTGGGAACGGAGCGTTCGGCGGATTGCTTGGGTGTCTGGCTCATCGCCCTGGGAATCTTTCCAGAACGGTCCCCTGCGCCGTCGGGTGGTTGGCCGGATTCGGCTGCCCCTGTTGCTTCGATCTTCAACCGCGCATGCTGGTCACCACAGGGCACCGTACTGGAGGGGCGTCGACGTGCGGCTTCACACCACCACATGGGGAGAGGGCGATCGTGTCGCGCTCCTGGTCCACGGCATCATGGCCGACCACCGCACCTGGCGGCGGGTCGGTCCCGCCCTCGCGGCGCGGGATTACCGGGTGATCGCGGTCGATCTGCGGGGGCACGGCGCGAGCGGCCGTGCCGACTCCTACACCCTGGAGGACCACGCGCGGGACCTGGTGGAGTCGCTGCCCTCCGGTGCGGAACTGGCGATCGGGCACTCGCTGGGCGCGCTGGCGCTCTCCCGGGCGGTGGCGGAGCTGGCACCGCGGCGCGCGGTGTACGTGGACCCGGTCTGGTATCTGCCGGACGGTGAGCACGGGTTCCGCCCCGAACTGTTCGCGGCGGCGAAGGCGCTGACGCGGGAGCGGATACGGCAGGGCAGTCCGCGCTGGGACGAGGAGGACATCGACATCGAGGTGGAGACCATCGGGGTGTGGGACGAGTCGACGGCCCAGGGGCTGATGGGCGTGGTGGGCGTCGATCTGATGCCGGCCGCGCCGGTGGTCCCGTCCCTGGTGCAGCTCGCCGACCCGAGCGAACTGGTCTCCCCCGAGGCCGCCGCGCTGCTGCGGGAGCGCGGTTTCGAGGTCCGTACCGTCACGGGCGCCGGACACACCGTCCAGCGGGACGACTTCGACGGATTCATGGCCGGCCTGGAGGGGTGGATCTGACAGCGGCCCCGGCGCCCGGGGCATTACGGTGGGACGGTGACGATCTCCTCCGGCGCCTCGGGCGCCTTCGACTCCCCGGGCCGCGGCGGTGCCGCCGCCACCACCGAGGCCGCTCCCGGCGCCGTGGGCCCGGTGGCCACCTCGTACGCCCCGGACCGGGACGGCGACCCCGATCCGGGCGAGATCGTCTGGACGTGGGTGCCGTTCGAGGAGAACGACGGGCGGGGCAAGGACCGTCCGGTGCTGATCGTGGCCCGGGAGGAGAAGGGCACCCTGCTGGCCGTCCAGCTCTCCAGCAAGCGCCACGACCGGGACCGGGAGTGGGTGCCGATCGGTGTGGGGGCGTGGGACCGCGAGCAGCGCGAGTCCTGGGTGGACCTCGACCGGGTGCTGCGGGTGCACGAGAAGGGGATGCGCCGGGAGGCGTGTGCGCTGGACCGGGGGCGCTTCGACGCGGTGGTGGAGCGGCTGCGGGAGCGGTACGGCTGGCGCTGAAGGGGCGAGTGGTGCGGCTGAGGCGGTACGGCCGGCCGCACGGACGGCGCCCAGCGGGGCGGGCGGCACGGCCGGCGGTGCGGCTGGCGCCGAGCGGGGCGGGCGGCGGTACGGAGGCGCGCGTGGCTCCGGGGCCGCGAGCGCTCCGGAGACGCACGCCCCCCGGAGGCACGAGGCACGAGGCACGAAACCCTTCGCGTCACAAGCCCCCGGCACGTGAGGCCCCAGGCCCCTGACCCACTCCCTCCGAAGGCGCGCGCTCGGAGCGGAAGGCGCTCGCGAAGGCCCCCCGCGTGGTCGTGCCCGCCGTGCGGTCGAGGACCGCGAAGACCACCCGGTCGAAGTGGCCCGCGAACCGGCCGTCCCCGGTGAGCAGCGTGTGGAAGGCGCCCGCGACCGCCGCCGGGTCGTTGCGGAAGACCCCGCAGCCCCACGCGCCGAGCACGAGCCGGCGGTATCCGCGGTCCACCGCCGTCTCCAGCACCCGTTCGGCGCGGGTGGCCAGCACCCCCGGAATCCGGTCCGCCTCCTCCGGGGCGCGGCGGACGATCACCCCCGCGTTCGGCGCGGGCGAGGTGAGGAACCCGGCGCTGTACGGGGTGTCCAGCAGCGCGCCCGCGCGGTCGCGGAAGACGGGGACGGCGGGCGAGTGGATGACCCGGTCCGAGTAGAACGGGCTGCGGTCGGCGCGGTGGTGCGCGTAGTACCGGGGCGCGCACAGCAGGGTCGTGTGGAGGGCGGAGGCGCGGCAGAGCGCCTCCTCCTGGGCCTGGGCGCCGTTGAGGTAGCCGCCCCCGGGGTTGCGCGCCGACGCGAAGTTGAGCACCGCCACCGGGTCGGGTGCCCCGGCCGTGAGCCGCCGGGCGGCCTCGGCGCTGTCCTCGGGGGTGACCTCGAAGGCGGTCGCACGGCCGGTGTCCGGGGTGACGTGCAGGGGGTCGGGGCCGTACAGCCGGGTCCCCGCCCGGGCGGCGGCGATCCGGGCCGACAGGGCCACGGTGCGCCCATTGGGGGCGACATAATGACCGGTTTCAACAATCTCTTCCGTCTGGCGGGCCAGCTCCCGGAGTCGTGTGCTCATGACCGAATAGTCCGTGACCTGCGGCGGACGGGGCAATCCGTTTTACGGCGGCCCGGGCGGGGCGCCCAGGCCGGGCCGCCGGGCGCCACCGCACCCTTGTGCGGAGCGTCAGACCTGGCTTTAGGTTGGCAGAGTGCCTTCGCAGGCCTTCGAAAGAGGAGCCGCTGATGCGTCCACCCGATGCCGGCGACCACGGCCGGTCCATATCCGAAGAGGAAGCAGAGGATCTGCTGCGATGTATCTGCTTCAAGAACGGCCCGCCCACCACCGTGGGCGTGGAGCTCGAATGGCTCATCCATGAACGGCACAGCCCCGAGCGCCCCGTCTCGGCGGACCGTCTCACGGCCGCCCACGACCGGGCGCGTTCCCTCCCGCTGAACTCGGCTCTCACCTTCGAGCCGGGAGGGCAACTGGAGCTCAGCTCCCGCCCCGCGGCCTCCCTGATGGAGTGCGTCGAATCCGTGGCCGCCGATCTGGCCGCCGTCCGCGCCGCACTCGAACCGGCCGGACTCGCCCTCGCCGGATTCGGGCTCGACCCCTGGCGGACCCCGCGCCGCATCCTCCGGGAGCCCCGCTACGACGCCATGGAGGCGTACCTCGACCGGACCGGCCCCTCCGGCCGGGTCATGATGTGCAACTCCGCCTCGATCCAGGTCTGTCTGGACGCCGGGGAGCAGGAGCCGGGGCCGCTCGGCGCCGGCAGGCGCTGGCAGCTCGCGCATCTGCTGGGCGCGGTGCTGACCGCGGCCTTCGCCAACTCCCCCGCGCTCGCCGGGCGGCCCACCGGCTGGCGCTCGACCCGGCAGGCGATCTGGGCCGAGCTGGACGACATCCGCCCCATCGCGCCTCCGCTGGACCGGGAGCCGAGGGACGCGTGGACCGCGCACGCGCTGGACGCGCCGGTGATGTTCGTGGCGACGGAGGACGGGCCGTGGGAGCGGCCCGACGCGCTCACCTTCCGGGCCTGGCTGCGGTCCGGCGGGCCGCGCCCGCCGACCCGGCAGGATCTCGACCGCCATCTGACCACCCTCTTCCCGCCGGTGCGCCCGCGCGGCCATCTGGAGCTGCGGATGATCGACGCGCAGCCGGGGGACGACGGCTGGCTCGTGCCGCTCGCGGTGGTCACGGCCCTCTTCGAGGACCCGGAGGCGGCGGAGACCGTCTACCGGATGGTCAAACCGCTCGCGGAGTACGCGGGGAACCGGCCGGCGCCCCGCAATCCCCTCTGGCTCGGCGCGGCGCGCGCCGGGCTGAGCGACCCGGAGCTGCGCGCGACCGCCGCGGGCTGCTTCACCGTCGCGCTGGAGGCGCTGCCCCGGGTGGGTGCCTCCACCGAGGTGTGCGACGCGGTGGCCGCCTTCACGGAGCGGCAGGTGCTGCGGGGCCGCTGTCCCGCCGACGACCTCCTCCTCCACCCCTCGCTCGGGCAGGGCCCGGCGACACCGGACAAGGAGCCGGGCACATGACCGAGGACCTCCGACGGCGGGCGGTCGACGCGCTCGCCCGCGCCCGCGCCCGCACCGCCGCGCTCACCGGATGTGTCGACGACGGCGAGCTGACCGCCCAGCACTCCCCGCTGATGTCCCCGCTGGTCTGGGACCTGGCCCATATCGGCAACCAGGAGGAGCAGTGGCTGCTGCGGAGGGTCGGCGGGCGGGCGGCCCTGCGGCCCGAGATCGATTCGCTGTACGACGCCTTCGAGCATCCGCGGGCGACCCGGCCGTCCCTGCCGCTGCTGGCCCCGGCCGAGGCCCGGGGGTACGCGTCCGATGTCCGGGGCCGGGTCCTGGATCTGCTGGAGCGCTCGCCGCTGGAGGGCGGCGGGCCGCTGGTGGACTCCGCGTTCGCCTTCGGGATGATCGCCCAGCACGAGCAGCAGCACGACGAGACCATGCTCATCACCCATCAGCTGCGCGGTGGCCCCGCCGTGCTGGAGGCACCCGATCCGCCCGGCGCGGACGGCGCCCGGCTGCCCGCCGATGTGCTGGTCCCCGGCGGCCCCTTCACGATGGGCACATCGGCCGAGCCCTGGGCGCTGGACAACGAACGGCCGGCGCACCGGCGCACGGTCGCGGCCTTCCGGCTCGACACGGTGCCGGTGACCTGCGGCGCGTATCTCGCGTTCATGGCGGACGGCGGCTACCGCGATCCGCGCTGGTGGGCGGCGGAGGGCTTCGGGCAGATCCAGCGGCACGGGATCGAGGCGCCCCTGTTCTGGCGGCGGGAGGGCGGCCAGTGGCTGCGCCGCCGCTTCGGGGTGACCGAGCCGGTGCCGCTGGACGAGCCGGTGCTGCATGTGAGCTGGTACGAGGCCGATGCCTACGCCCGCTGGGCGGGGCGGCGGCTGCCCACCGAGGCCGAGTGGGAGAAGGCCGCGCGGTACGACCCGGTGTCGGGCCGCTCGCGCCGTTTCCCCTGGGGCGACGGCGACCCCACCCCCGTACACGCCAATCTGGGGCAGCGGCACCTGCGGCCCGCGCCGGCCGGGGGGTATCCGGAGGGGGCGTCGCCGCTCGGTGTGCGGCAGCTGATCGGGGATGTGTGGGAGTGGACGGCGAGCGACTTCCTGCCCTACCCGGGGTTCGCCGCCTTCCCCTACCGCGAGTACTCCGAGGTGTTCTTCGGCGGTGAGCACAAGGTGCTGCGCGGTGGTTCCTTCGGAGTGGACGCGGTGGCCTGCCGGGGGACCTTCCGCAACTGGGACCTTCCGGTGCGGCGGCAGATCTTCGCCGGGTTCCGCACGGCGCGGGACGCGGCCCCCGGAGAGGGCGGCGCGGGGACGGGGGTGGGCTGATGTGCCGGCACATCGCCTATCTCGGGCCCCCGGTGGCCCCGGGCGAGCTGCTCACCGCGCCGGCCCACGGACTGCTGCGGCAGTCCTGGGCCCCCCGGCGGCAGAACCACGGCACCGTCAACGCCGACGGCTTCGGTCTCGGCTGGTACGCCGACGGCGATCCGGTGCCCGCGCGCTACCGGCGCGCCGGGCCGGTCTGGGGCGATCTCTCCTTCGCCGATCTCACCCGGGTGATCCGCACCCGGGCGCTGCTGGCCGCGGTGCGCGACGCGACCGTGCCGGGCGCCGACGGCGAGGCGGCGGCGGCGCCCTTCGCCGCCGGCCCGTGGCTCTTCAGCCACAACGGCGCGGTGCCGGGGTGGCCCGGCTCGCTGGCTCCGCTCGCCCTGACCCTGCCCGCCGCCGAGCTGCTCTCGCTGGAGGCCCGCTGCGACACGGCGCTGCTGTGGGCGCTGGTGCTGCACCGGCTGCGCGACGGCGACGAGCCGGGCCAGGCGCTCGCCGACACGGTCCACGAGGTCGCGGAGGCCGCCCCGGGCTCCCGGCTGAACTTCCTGCTCACCGACGGGGAGACGGTCGCGGCGACCGCCTGGGGCGACTCCCTGTACTCGCTCGCCGGCCCGGACGGCCGGTGCGCGGTGGCGTCGGAGCCGTACGACGACGATCCGCGCTGGCGCGCGGTGCCCGACCGGACCCTGCTGGTCGCCACGCGCGCCGGTGTCCTGCTCTCCCCGCTCAAGGAGCCCCCGCAGTGAGCCCGTTCCAGCTGACCCGCACCCTGCCCGAGGACGCCACGGGCGCCGCGCTGCGCGACGACGTGCTGCACGGGCTGACCCGTACGCCCAAGGAGCTGCCGCCCAAGTGGTTCTACGACGCCCGGGGCAGCGAGCTGTTCGAGGAGATCACCCGGCTGCCCGAGTACTACCCGACCCGGGCCGAACGGGAGATCCTGATCGCCCGGGCACCCGCCATCGCCGCCGCGACCGGGGCGCGCACCCTGGTGGAGCTGGGCTCGGGGTCGTCCGAGAAGACCCGGCATCTGCTGGACGCGCTGCCACAGCTGCACAGCTATGTACCGGTCGATGTGAGCGAGAGCGCTCTGACGGGCGCGGCCGGGGCGCTGCTGGAGGAGCGTCCGGGGCTGCACATCCATGCCCTGATCGCGGATTTCACCCGGGGGCTCGTGCTGCCCGGCACCCCGGGGCCCCGGCTGGTGGTCTTCCTCGGGGGCACCATCGGCAATCTGCTGCCCGCCGAGCGCGCGCGGTTCCTGGGGTCGGTGCGGACGCTGCTGGGGCCGGGGGACGCGCTGCTGCTGGGCACGGACCTGGTGAAGAGCGAGGAGGTCCTGGTCCGGGCGTACGACGACGCCGCCGGGGTGACGGCGGAGTTCAACCGGAATGTGCTGCGGGTCCTCGCCCGGGAGCTGGGGGCGGAGGTCGACCCGGCGGACTTCGAGCATGTGGCGCGGTGGGACCGGGAGCGGGAGTGGATCGAGATGCGGCTGCGGGCGCGCTCGGCGCTGACGGTGCGGATTCCGGAGCTGGGTCTCGCGGTGCCCTTCGCGCGGGGTGAGGAGATGCGCACGGAGGTGTCGGCGAAGTTCCGTCAGGAGGGGGTGCGCAAGGAGCTGGCGGAGGCCGGCCTCGAACTGTCCGCGTGGTGGACCGATACGGAGGGCCGGTTCGCCCTCTCGCTGGCGACCGTCATCACCTGATCCCGGGGTACGGGGTGAACGGGCGGCCCCGCGCGGTGTGCGCGGGCCGCCCCGGTTCATCCCTCGGGGCGCGTCCGGCGGTTCACCCCGGGGAGAGCATGGTGGTGATCCGCTCGGACGCGAGCTGCCCGGCGCGCCGGGCGTCGCCGCCCTCCAGCACGGTGGTCATAAAGGTCTTGATCGGGTTGTCCAGCTCGACCTCGCCCCACTTGGGCGAGTTGGGGGTGGCCTGGCTGCCCTTGGCCGCGGCGCCCGCGGCCATGGCGGAGGTGCTCTCCTGCCCCTCGACGACCCGGGCGAGCGATCCCTTGTTGGGGACGTAGTTCATGGACTTCGCCAGGTCGGTCTGCCAGCGCTCGCTGGCCAGCGCCTTGACGACCTCGACCGCCGCGCCGCGCTCGTCCGCCTTCTCCGGGATGATCAGGTCGGAGCCGCCGGTGAAGACCGCGCCGGGCTCGTCCGCCGTCTTGCCCGGGATGGTGAAGTAGCCGAGCTTGCCCTTGAGCGCGGGGTTGGCCTTCTCGATGGCGGCGGCGGCGCTGGGGGCCGAGACGATCTGGGCGACATTGCCGCGTGCGAAGACATCGGCCTGCGGGGGCTTCTGCTCGTCCGCGTTCCTGGGGCCCTTGCCGTGCGCCTGGAGCTCCTTGTAGTACTCCATGGCGCGCAGGGCCTGGTCGGTGTGAATCCGGCCCTCCCAGTTGCCCGCCCGCTCGACGGCGAGCGCACCGCCCTCGTCCCAGATGAAGCCGGCGAGGGTGTACCAGTCCTGCCCCGCGAGATAGATGCCCTGGTTGCCGCCGGTGTTGAGCCGCTCGGAGAGGTCCAGCCACTCCTGGCGGGTCTTGGGGTACTCCTCGATCCCCGCGTCCGCGAAGATGTCCTTGTTGTAGATGACGACGCGGTTGGCGGCGTACCACGGTATGCCGTACTGCGAGCCGTTGATGTTGCCGGGCTCCGCCAGGCCCTCCAGCCAGTCCTCGCTGCCGAGGTCCCGCACGGCCTCCAGCGTGAGGTCGCGGAGCGCGTCGCTCTCGGCGTACTGGGCGACCTGGGTGTTGCCGACCTCGATGATCTCCGGGGTGTTCTCGCCCTCCAGCGCGGCGTTGACCTTCTTCCCGATGCCGGTCCAGGAGTGGAAGGTGAACTCCAGCTCCACCGATGGATGCTCCTTCTCGTACTCCTTGGTGAAGCGCTGCAGGAAGTCGTCGGAGACGCTGTTCTCCATCAGCCACACCCGCACCGTGCTGCTGTCGGAGCCGCCGCCGGGGAGGAGACCGCATCCGGCGGTGAGCGCGAGGGCACAGGCGAGTGCGAGGGAGGACGGGAGAGGACGGCGGATTTTCACAGCGTTCACCTTCGAGGGTGTGGAAACGTGAACCCGATGGGGGGAAGCGCGCTCCAGGCTCGCACGGGTGTGGCTGGATTTTGGTATGTACCAAAGTGCCGGTCAAGCCCTATACCGATGCCTCGCGCACCGCTTCCTGGTGGGGCACGGTGGAGACCATGTGCAGAGAGTGTAGCGAGAGGAGTACGACGACATGTCCAATCACACTTACCGAGTCACTGAGATTGTCGGCACATCTCCCGATGGAGTGGATCAAGCCATTCGGAACGGGATCGCCAGGGCGGACGAAACCCTGCGCGGGCTCGACTGGTTCGAGGTGACACAGGTGCGCGGCCGGATCGTGGACGGCCGGATCGAGCACTACCAGGTGGGCCTGAAAGTCGGCTTCCGACTGGAGGACGGCGGCTGACCGTCCGCACCCAAAAAGGACACATCACACCAGTTCCCTCACATCCCTTTCAAGCAGGGCCTAAACGGCCTTAACGGGCGGGACTCGCCTCCCGGCCGGCCGGGTGCGGCCCCGGGCCACCCGAACGGCGCAGACCGGTACGGAAATCCCGCCGGCACCCGCCCGGCGGAGCCCCGGGCGAACAGCTGATCGACACCAGCACCTAGAATTGTCCGATATGCACAGCCCTCACGACCCCTACGTCCGTGTCCGTGGCGCCCGGGAGCACAATCTCCGCGGTGTCGACGTGGACATCCCCCGTGACGCCCTCGTCGTCTTCACGGGTGTCTCGGGGTCGGGGAAGTCCTCACTCGCCTTCGGCACCGTCTACGCCGAGGCCCAGCGGCGCTACGTCGAATCCGTCGCGCCCTACGCCCGCCGGCTCATCCACCAGGTCGGCGCCCCCGACGTGGGGGACATCTCGGGGCTGCCGCCCGCGGTCTCGCTGGAGCAGCGGCGCTCGGCGCCCACCTCGCGCTCCTCGGTGGGCACGGTGACCACGCTCTCCAACTCGCTGCGGATGCTGTTCTCCCGGGCGGGCGACTACCCGGCGGGCGCGGAGCGGCTGGACTCGGACGCCTTCTCGCCGAACACGGCGGCCGGGGCCTGCCCCGAGTGCCACGGTCTGGGCCTGGTCCACCGCACGGACGAGTCCCTGCTCGTCCCCGACCCCTCGCTGTCGATCCGCGAGGGCGCCATCGCGGCCTGGCCGGGCGCCTGGCAGGGGAAGAACCTGCGCGATGTGCTGGACGCCCTGGGATACGACATCGACCGGCCCTGGCGCGAGCTGGACGCGCGGGACCGGGAGTGGATTCTCTTCACGGACGAGCAGCCGGTGGTCACGGTGGACCCGGTGCGGGAGGCGGGCCGCATCCAGCGTCCGTACCAGGGGACGTACACCGGCGCCCGGCGCCATGTGCTGCACACCTTCGCCGACTCCAGGAGCCAGGCGCTGCGCGCCCGGGCCGAGCGCTTTCTGACCAGCGCGCCCTGCCCGGTCTGCGGGGGCGGGCGGCTGCGGCCGGAGTCCCTCGCGGTCACCTTCGCGGGGCGGACCATCGCCGAGCTGGCGGCCCTGCCGCTGACCGCGCTGGCCGAGGTCCTCACCGAGGCCGGGGACGGCGGGGGCAGGGCCGGGGACGGCGGGGGCGGGTCCGCCCGGGTGCTCACCGCCGATCTGCTGGCGCGCATCGCCACGGTCACCGAGCTGGGCCTCGGCTACCTCAGCGCCGACCGGCCCACCCCGACCCTCTCCAGCGGGGAGCTCCAGCGGCTGCGGCTCGCCACCGCGCTGCGCTCGGGGCTCTTCGGGGTGGTGTACGTCCTGGACGAGCCGTCGGCCGGGCTGCACCCGGCGGACACCCGGGCGCTGCTGGTGGTCCTGGAGCGGCTGAAGGCCGCGGGGAACTCGGTCTTCGTGGTCGAGCACCATCTGGACGTCATGCGCGGCGCCGACTGGATCGTCGATGTCGGCCCCCTCGCCGGTGAGCACGGCGGACGGGTGCTGCACAGCGGTCCGCCCGAGGGCCTCGCGTCGGTCGAGGAGTCGGCGACCCGGCGGTTCCTCTTCGACCGCTCCCCCGCCCCGCCCCGGACGGTCCGGGAGCCCGCCGGCTGGCTGAGCACCGGCCCGGTCACCCGGCACAATCTGCGGGGTGTCGAGGCGCGGGTGCCGCTCGGTGTGCTGACGGCGGTCACCGGGGTCTCCGGCTCGGGCAAGTCGACCCTGGTCGGGGCGGTCACCGGGGAGACACCCGGGGTGGGGCGGCTGGTGACGGTGGACCAGAAGCCCATCGGGCGCACCCCCCGCTCCAATCTGGCGACGTACACCGGTCTGTTCGACGCCGTACGGAAGCTCTTCGCCGGAACCGGGGACGCGCGGGCCCGGGGGTACCGGGCGGGCAGGTTCTCCTTCAATGTGACGGGCGGCCGGTGCGAGACCTGCCAGGGGGAGGGGTCCGTCTCCGTGGAGCTGCTCTTCCTGCCCCGTACCCACACGCCCTGCCCGGACTGCCGGGGCGCGCGCTACAACCCCGCGACGCTGGAGGTGCGCCACCGGGGGCTGCACATCGCGGAGGTGCTGGATCTGACGGTGGAGGCGGCGGCGGAGTTCTTCGCGGAGGTGCCCGCGGCGGCCCGCGGCCTCGCCGCGCTGCTGGATGTGGGGCTCGGCTATCTGCGGCTCGGCCAGCCGGCGACCGAGCTGTCCGGTGGCGAGGCCCAGCGGATCAAGCTGGCCACGGAGCTTCAGCGGCCCCGCCGCGACCACACCCTGTACATCCTGGACGAACCGACGACCGGGCTGCACCCCGCCGACGCGGAGGTGCTGATGCGCCAGTTGAACGGGCTGGCCGACGCGGGGCACTCGGTGGTCGTCGTGGAGCACGACATGGATGTGGTCGCGGGCGCCGACTGGGTCATCGACCTGGGCCCGGGCGGCGGTGACGAGGGCGGGCGCATCGTCGCCGAGGGGACCCCGGCCCAGGTGGCGTCGGTGGCGCGGAGCCGTACGGCGCCGTTCCTGGCGGCGGCGCTGGGCGTCCCGGCGCCCGGATAGCGCCACCGGAACCGGCGTGGGCCCCACCCCGGCCGCCCCCGCCCCGGGGGGGGGCCCGGTGCCGGGGGGGGGCCGCGCCCCCCCCCCCCCGCGGGGGGGGCCGGCCCCGCCCGCCGGGGGGGCCGGCCGCGGGGGC
>NZ_JBEOYB010000090.1:0-25692 GCF_040296845.1 Streptomyces sp. NPDC001985 | reverse complement strand
TTAAATAAACCTCCACCCCCACCCCCCCCTCTCCCTTTGGGGGGGGGGGCCCCCCCCCCCCGGCACCGCGCCTCGCCGCGTTGTCGTCAGTCGCCGGCGGGCCGCACGGGACGGCGCGCGGGCGCGGTCACTCCCGTGCGGTCCGGCCGGAGCCGAGCGCGGCCAGGCCGACCAGGTCGTCCGCCTCGGCGTCCGGGACGTCCCGGTCGAACCGGGCGAGGGCCCGCATCCGCAGCGACACCACCCCGAGCACCAGGATCGCGGCGCCGAGCAGCAGATACAGCAGCCCGATGCCCCGGCCGTCACCGGTCCCCAGCACCGCGCCCACGGTGTCGGCCAGACCGCCGCCCGGAGCCATCAGCGGCTCCAGGAACCGGCTGCCGAGCGGGGCGATCAGCAGAAAGCCGACCGGCAGGGTGGACCAGGCGACCATCTGGTTCAGGGCCATCACCCGGCCGTGGAACCGCTGCGGGACCTTCACCTGGACGATCGTCAGATAGATGCCGTTGAGCAGCGAGAGCGAGGCCGACATGCCGAAGACCCCGGCGCCGACCACCAGCAGGTCCGGGCGCAGACCGGTCAGTACGCAGAAGAGGCCCAGCACCGGCACCACCAGCAGCATGCCGCGCATCCGCCGGCGGCGCGGCCCGCCCCAGACACCCATCGCGAGACCACCGGCGAGCGCCCCCGCGCCGCCGGCCAGTGACACCGTGGCCACCGAGGCGAGGCTGGAGAAGCCCAGCACCAGGGGCGAGACGAGCTGGAAGAGCACCGGCAGAAAGAGATTGAGCACGGCGAAGAAGACCAGCATCGCCCGGAATCCGCGCCGGCCGACCACCAGCCTGAACCCCGCCACGATCTCCTGGCGCAGGGTCTCGCGCCGCCGGGCCGCCAGGGTGCGGGGGAAGCGCACGACCGTCAGGACCGTCGCCGCCACCGCGTAGCTGATCACATCGAGCAGCAGGACCCCGCTCAGACCGATCACGGCCAGCATGCCGACCGCCGCCAGCGGGGCGACCACCTGGGCGATACCGCCCGAGACCTGGACGATCCCGTTGGCGTGGCCCAGATACCGCTTGGGCACGAGCTGGGGAATCGCCGACTGGAAGGCGAGCCGCTGCCCGGTGAGCGAGACGGAGAGGATCGCCATCAGCACCCCGACATGCCACGGCCGCAGGCTCCCGAAGGTGTTCAGCAGGGCGAGCACCGCCTCGGCACTGCCGCAGACGACGGTCGAGACCAGCATCACCCGCCGCCGGTCGATCCGGTCGACGAGCCCGCCGAGCACCGGTGCGGCCAGCAGTCCCGGCACGATGCCGAGGACGGCGAAGAGGCCGAACCAGGCGACCGACCCCGTCGAGAGGTAGATCCACAGCGGCAGCGCGAACTCGGTGAGCGCCGAGCCGGTCTGCGAGACCAGCTGGGAGGCGGCCACCGCCACGAACCGCCGGGTGTCGCGCCGGGTGCGCGGCACGGCGTCGGCCGGCTCGCCGGTGGGGGCGGACGCGCGGTGTACGCCGTCGAGCCACCAGGTCGCGTGCTCGGGCCGCCGCTCGCGGGCCAGTTCGGCCGGATCGCCGCCGGCGACCGCCGGGTGGACGGCGGTGACGATCTCGGCCAGCTCCGCCGCCCGGTGCTTCAGGAAGTAGTGACCGCCCTCGTCCAGCACGGCCACGGCGGTGGTGGAGCCGAGGAAGCCCCACTCCCGGAACCGCTCGCGGTGGAACTCGGTGCCGGGGTCCGCCGAGCCGATCACCGAGATCACCGGGGACGCGAGCCCGGAGGCGGGCTGCGCCAGCCGCTCGGTGAAGTACGCCTCGGCGGCCCGTGAGTCCTCGCGGACATTGTGGACGATGGTGGTGAGCTGTTCGGGCTCCAGGCCCTCCAGATCGGCGCCCATCGAGCGGAGCCAGTTCAGATGGAGCCGGCCGCTGCGCCGCCGGTCGAGCACGGAGAAGCGGGAGAGCAGTCCGAGCAGCCCCTCGGTCGGCCGGGCGAAGGGGAAGATCCCGCCCAGATAGACGGCGGCGGGTTCGCGTCCCGCCGCGGCCAGCCGCCGGGCCAGCTCGACGGCGAGTGCCGCGCCCACCCCGCAGTGCCCGTACACCGCGACCGGCCCCGGGACCCCGGCCAGCACCTCGTCGGCGCACCGGCGGGCGACCTCCGCCAGCGGCAGTGACTCCTCGGACATGCCGAGGTCGTGACCGGGGACGGCGACGGCGTGCAGCGCCACACCGTCCGGGAGGGCGTCGGCGAGCGGCTGGTAGACGACGGCGCTGCCACCGCCGTACGGCAGACAGACCAGCGACAGCCTTACGGTGCCGGCCGGCTGCCGGGGTGTCAGCTCATGGAGCAGCCGGCGCGGGCCGCGCTCGTCCTCGGACCGGTCCGCCAGGGCGGCCAGCGCGGCGACGGTCCGCTCCTGGAAGACGTCCATCAGGGTGATTTGGGCCTGTGCGCCGAGCAGGCGGCGCAGCGTGGCCACCATCCGCATGGCGAGCAGGGAGTGGCCGCCGAGGTCGAAGAAGTCATCGTGCGCGCCGACGCGCTCCAGTCCGAGCAGTTCGGCCCAGACGCCGGCGACGGCCTCCTCGGTCGGGGTGCCCGGTGCGGTGTACTCGGCGGCGCCGCCGGGCCCGGCGGCGCCCGGCTCGGGCAGGGCGCGGCGGTCGACCTTGCCGTGTGCCTGCCGGGGCAGTTCGGGAAGGAGGACGAAACGGGAGGGTATGAGGTAGTCCGGCAGCTTCTCGGCGAGCAGGCGGCGCAGCTCGGCGACGGCGGGCGGCGCGGTGTCCTCGGCGGGCACCAGATAGCCGACGAGGGTGAGTTCCCCGGCCGGGCCGCGCGCGGCGGCGACGGCCTGGGCGACGCCGGGCAGCCGGGCGAGGTGGGCCTCCACCTCGCCGAGTTCGACCCGGTAGCCGCGGATCTTCACCTGGTGGTCGCCGCGGCCGAGGAACTCGATGGTGCCGTCGGCGCGGTGGCGGGCGAGGTCCCCGGTGCGGTACATCCGGGCCGCGCCGGGCGCTCCCGGGGCGCCGGGCGCCCCGGCTCCCGCCTCGGTTCCGGTTCCGGTTCCGGTTCCGTCTCCGGCCCCGGCCCCGGCTCCGGCCCCGGCTCCGGCTCCGGTTCCGTCTCCGGGACAGGCGGCCGCGAAGGGGTCGGGCCGGAACCGTTCGGCCGTCAGCCCCGGCCGGCCCAGGTAGCCGCGCGCCAGCCGGTCGCCGCCGATCCACAGCTCCCCCGGCACCCCGGCGGGCACCGGTTCGAGCCGGTCGTCGAGCAGATAGACCCTGGCGCCCGGCAGCGGGCGGCCGATCGGTGTGGTGGGCCCGGCGGCGGGCAGGTCCGGGTCGATCACCAGGGTGGTGGCGCCCACGGTGGCCTCGGTCGGGCCGTAGTGGTTGATCACCCGGCAGCCGGTGCGCGCGCCGGTCGCGGCGAGCCGCCTGCTCCACTCCCAGCCGGACGCCTCCCCGCCGAGGACCAGCAGCCGGCGGGGCAGCAGCACGGCCGGGTCGTCCACCTCGGCGCTCAGCGCCGCCAGATGGGAGGGGGTGAGCTTGACGCAGTCGATGCGCTCCCGGGCCAGGTGGTCCGCCAACGCGGGGCCGGGGGTGCGCGAGGGCAGCAGATGGAGGGTGCCGCCGGTGGTGAGCGAGAGGTAGAGGGTGGTCAGACCGAAGTCGAAGGCGAGCGACTGGAGCAGGGTGTACCGGGCGCCGTCCGGCAGCCCCGCCTCGGCGAACCGCTGCCGCACCCCGGCCAGATAGGTGAGCACCTGGCGGTGCTGGACGGCCACGCCCTTGGGTGTGCCGGTGGAGCCCGATGTGTAGATCACATACGCCAGGTGGTCCGGGCCCGCGCCGCCGGCCGGCGGGGTGTCGGGTGCGGCGGCGAGCCGCTCCCCCGCCTCCTCCAGCAGGACGACGGGTGCGTCCGAGCCGCTGAGCAGGGCGCGGTGGGCACCGGTGGTGACCAGCACGGCCGGCGCGGAGTCGGCCAGCATGTGGCCGAGGCGCTCGCGCGGCTGTTCCGGGTCGAGCGGTACGTACGCCGCGCCGGACTTGAGCGCGGCGAGCAGCGCCACGGCCTGGTCGAGCCCCTGGTCGAGGCAGACTCCGACGAGTGCGTCGGGCCCGGCCCCCGCGTCCCGCAGCAGATGGGCGAGCCGGTTGGCCCGCCGGTCGAGCGCGGCGTACGAGAGCGTCTCGCCCCGGTGCGCCAGGGCGGTCGCGCCGGGGGTGCGGGCGACCTGCCCGGCGACCGCCTCGGCGAGGGTGCGGGCCGCCGGCGGCGCGGTGCCGGAGCCGCCCCACTCGTACAGGAGGCGGTGGCGCTCCTCGGGCGTCAGCAGGTCCAGGGTGTCGACCGGCGCGTGGGGGTCGGCGGCGGCGGCGATGAGCACGCGCTGCCAGTGTCCGGCGAGCCGGGCGATCGTGGCGGCGTCCCACAGATCGGTGCGGTAGGTGAGGAAGGCGTCGAGTCCGCCGTCGGTCTCGGTGCAGTACAGACCGAGGTCGAGGTGGACGCCACTGCCCTGGAAGGGGAAGGTCCGCCACTCCAGCCCGCGGGGGCGGAACTTCTGGGCGCGGTGGTTCTGGAGCGCGAAGGAGACCTGGAAGAGGGGTGGTCTGCCGACCTCGCGCGGCAGGTCGAGGGCCTCGACGAGCCGCTCGAACGGTGTCTCCTGGTGCTGTTGGGCCCCGAGCGCGGCGGCGCGGACCCGGGAGAGGACGGTGGCGAAGTCGGGGGCGGCCGGTGCCTGCGCTCCCTCCGTGCCGTCCGGCGGTCCGAGGTCGGCCCGCAGGGGCAGCACCGTGCTGAAGAGTCCGATCAGCCCCTCGGTCTCCTCCGTCTGCCGTCCCGCGAAGGGGGTGCCGACGGCGAAGTCCGACTGTCCCGACCAGCGTCCCAGCACCACCTGGAAGGCGGCGAGCAGCGTCATGTAGAGGGTGGTGCCCCGGGTGCGGGAGAGCGCGCGGGCGGCCTGGTGCGCCGCTGGGTCGAGCCGGAGGTCGAGGGTCGCGCCCCCGGGTCCGGGCAGGGCGGGGCGGGGCCGGTCGGTGGGCAGTTCCAGTGGCGGCACTCCGGTCATCGCGCCCTGCCAGTACCGCAGACCGGCGGCGGCCCGGGGGTCCTCCTGGCGCTCCCGCTGCCAGTGGGCGAAGTCGCCGTAGCTCAGCGGCAGGGCGGGGGGCGCGGGCGGGTCCCCGGCCGCCAGGGCCTCGTAGCCGGAGAGCAGTTCGTCGAGGAGGACGGCGGCCGACCAGCCGTCACCGACCAGATGGTGCTGGCAGATCGCCAGGACGTGGTCCTCGGTGTCCAGACGGAGCAGCAGGGCGCGCAGCAGCGGCCCCTCCGCGATGTCGAACGGCCGGGCGACCTCGGCCTCGACCATCGCGCGGGCGGCGGCCTCCCGCGCTCCGGCGGGCAGGCCGGTCAGGTCGCGCACTTCCCAGGGGACGGTGAAGTCGTCCGCCGGGGCGGTGCGGACGCGCGGGGCGCCGGTGCCGTCGGTGGGGAAGGCGGTGCGCAGCGCGGAGTGCCGGACGGCGACCAGCCGCAGAGCCTCGGCGAGCGCTTCGGGCCGCAGGGGGCCGAGCAGCCGCCCGGCGGTGGGGAGGACGTAGGCGGCGGTGCCGGGGGTCAGTTGCTCGACGAACCAGAGGCGCTCCTGGGCGAGCGAGAGCGGTACGGGGGTGCCGGCCGGCCGGGGGGCGATGGCCGGGGCCCGGTCGGTGGCGGCCGTGCGCTCGCGCAGCCGGCGGGCGAGCAGCGCGCGCTGCTCGCCGGTGAGCGCGGTACGGGTCCGGCGGGCGGCGGGCGCGGGCGGTGCCGGGACCGGGGGCAGTTCGGGTTCCGGGGCGGCCGGGGCGAGAGGGGCGGCGTGGTCCATCAGCTCTCCTGGGCGAGCAGTTCGAGGGTGACGGCGTCCGCGACGGCGGCCACCGTCGGCTCCTCGTAGAACACCTCCAGCGGCACCTCCGCGCCGAGGCGGCGCCGGATGCGTGCCGCGACCTGGGTGATCGTCAGCGAGTGGGCTCCGAGGTCGAAGACATCGTCGTGGAGGCCGATGGACGGCACTCCCAGCACCTCGCGCCAGATGGCCGCCACCTCGGTGGTCACCTCGTCCCAGGGCTCGTCGGCCGGATCGGGAGCGCTCGGGGCGGCGGCGGACGGCTGCTCGCGGTCCGGTTCGGGCAGGGCCCGCCGGTCGGTCTTCCCGTTGGGTGTCAGCGGGAGCCGGGGAAGGGCGTGGAAGACGCCGGGCACCATCACATCGGGCAGGGTCAGGGCGAGGAAGGCCCGCAGTTCGGCGGTGCCGGGCACGGGGGCGCCGGGGCGCCAGACGGGGTAGGCGGCGAGGAACGGGCCGCCCGGCCCGTCGGCGGAGCCGCGTACGGCGACGGCCGCCGCGGCCACGGCGGGGTGCTCCTGGAGCCGGGCCTCGATCTCGCCCGGCTCGATCCGGTGGCCGCGCAGCTTGACCTGGTCGTCGAGCCGGCCCAGGCAGTCGAGACCGCCGTCGGGGCGCAGCCGGGCGAGGTCTCCGGTGCGGTAGTGGCGCTCCCCGGTGGCCGGGTCGGTGACGAACCGCTCGGCGGTGAGCCGCGGGCGCCCCCGGTAGCCACGGGCCAGGCCCGCGCCGCCGAGCGCCAGCTCACCGGTGACGCCGTGCGGCACGGGGCCGCCGTCCGGGCCCAGGACCCGCGCGGTGGTGCCGGCGATGGGCCGGCCGATGCTCACCTCGCCGGGTGCGGCGGGCACTTCGGCGGCGGTGGACCAGATGGTGGTCTCGGTGGGGCCGTAGACGTTCCAGAGCCGTCCGACGCGTTCGCGCAGCCGGCGGGCGAGGGGCAGCGGCAGCGCCTCGCCGCCGCTGAGCGCGGTCAGGGCGGGGGCCGTGAGCCCGGCGTCCAGCATGAGCCGCCAGCCGGACGGTGTCGCCTGGAGCCGGGTGACGGAGTGCCGTTCGATCAGCGCGGTCAGCGCCCGGCCGTCACGGACCTGGTTCTCGTCGGCGATGACCACCCGGCCGCCGGTGATCAGCGGCAGCAGCAGCTCCAGGGCGGAGATGTCGAAGGAGAGCGAGGTGACGGCGAGCCAGCTGTCCCCGGGGCCGGTCTCCAGTTGATCGCGGAAGGCCAGCAGCAGATGGGCGAGCGCGCCGTGGGGCACCTCGACGCCCTTGGGGCGGCCGGTGGAGCCCGAGGTGTAGATGAGGTAGGCGAGGTCGTCCGGGGTCACGGCGGGCAGCGCGGCGGGGGCGGCGGGAGCGGTGTCGAACAGACCGTCCAGGAGCAGCGTCCGGCCAGACCCCGCGACCCGCCCGGCGGTGCGCCGCTGGGCCAGGACGACGGGCGCTCCCGCGTCGGCGAGGACGAAGGCGGTGCGCTCCGCCGGATAGGCGGGGTCGACGGGCAGATACACCCCGCCGACCAGGGTGACGGCGAGCACGGCGGCCAGCATCTCCGGTGAGCGCTCGGCGCAGACGGCGACCACCGTGCCGGGAGTCACCCCGGCGTCGGCGAGGCGGCGGGCCAGCCCGCCGGCCGCGCCGGCCAGCCGCCCGTAGGTGAACGCGTCCTCCCCGCCCACGACGGCGACACGGTCGGGGTGGGCGGCGAAGGCGCGGGCGAGCAGGGCGGGCAGGGTGGCGCCCGCGGCGTCGGCGGCGGGCTCCGGACCGCGCACCGGGGCCGACTCCGCTTCGTCCAGCAGAGGGAGGTCGGCGAGCGGGGTGCCGGGGGCGGCGGCGATCGCGGCGAGCAGCCGGCGCAGATGGGCGCCGACGCGCTCGGCCCGTTCGGGGGCCAGGGCCTCCGTCCGGTGCATGAGCAGGACGCCGAGCCGGTCCGGGCCGTCCACGAGGTGCACCCGCAGGGCGCCGCGCGCGGTGCCGGGGAAGAGCACCCAGTCGATCGTGGTGCGCAGCCCCGCGAACTCGACCGGGGCGATACGGCGGCGGTAGGTGAGCGAGACCGGGGCGAGCGCCACCCCGGGCCGCAGCCCGGAGACGGCACGCGCCAGCGGAACCCGGCGGTGCGGGTAGCAGCCGCGCAGCCCGGCGCGGACCTCCCGGGCGAACTCGGCGAAGGGCAGGGCGGGTTCGGGGGCGGTGACCACCGGGAGTTCGTTGACGTGGACACCGATCCGGTCGGTGGCGCCGGGGTCCCGGGTGCCGAGGTCGACGGCGACCGCCGGGCGCTCGTTGCCGTACCGCAGGAGCAGGGTGTGCAGGGCGGCGAGGAGCAGTTCGAAGAGGGTGATGCCGAGTTTCTCGGCGGTGTCGGTCAGCTCGGTACGGAGGCTGGGGTCCAGGTCGAAGGCGACGGCGGCGCCCGGGCCCACGCCGTCGGGGCGCCCGGTGAGTCCGGGGAGCCGCACCTCGGCTGCGGGCAGCGGGCGGCCGGCCCAGTGGGCGCCGGCCGCGGCGAGCGCCCGGGGGTCGATGTCCGGCTCCGGGGCGGCGGGCGGGGCGAGGGACGCGGGCGCCGGGCCCGCGCCGGTGCGGTGGGCCCAGCAGGCCGCGAGATCGCTCAGGAGGACATCGGTGGAGGTTCCGTCGAAGGCGATGTGGTGCGCCACGACCAGCAGGGTGGAGCGGGTCTCGCCGGTGCGCAGCAGGGTGAACCGGGCGGGCGGGCCGGCCGCGAGGTCGAACGGTTCGGCGCTCAGCCGGAGCAGCTCGGCGGGGAGCCGCCCGGGGGTCGTCGTGCGTACCGACAGCTCCGGGGCGGGCCCGGGGGTGAGCACGGGTACGCCCTGGTCCTCCCGCACGGTCAGGGAGAGCGCGGGGTGACGGGCGGCCAGATCGGCGCAGGCGGCGGCGAGTGCTTCCTCGTCCACCGCCCCCTCGAAGTGCGCGGCGAACGGCATGTGGTGGACGGAGCCGAGCGGGGCGAGCCGCTCGTTGACCCAGATGCCCTGCTGGGCAGGGCTGGTGGGGATGGTGGTCACAGGGGTTCCTCAGTCTGTCCGGCGTCGGTCGGGCTGGGCGTGGCGGGGCCGTGCGGGTGAAGCGGGTGAACCGTGTGAAGCGGGTGAGACGGGTGAGGCGGGCGGAAAAGGGCAGCACGGGAGGGCGGAAGGACGGCGGGAGGGCGGGAAGCGGAGCCGGGCGGCCCGGGTCGGGGCGGGGCGGCGCGCGAGGAGACCGGTCGACAGGATCGGCTGGACCGGCGGGGTCGGAAGGCTGGAGGGCTGGAGGGCTGGAGGGCTGGAGGAGAGACGGAAGGCCGGGAAGGCTCGGCGGAGGCGGAGGCGGAGGCGAGGTCCGGGGGGGGGCCGGGGGGGGTCCGGGGGGGGTCGGGGTGGACCGGTGGAGTCGTGGCGGACCGGCTCAGTGAGCGGCGGCCGTCACGGCGGTGGTGAACTCCTCCGCGAGAGCGGCGATGCCGTCCGCGTCGAAGGCCAGCGCGTTGAACTGAATCCAGCAGTTCAGGCCGCCGTCCGGCTGCTCGACGACGGTCAGCTCGGGCACCCCGAGGTCACCGCCGGGCAGCGGCCAGGGCACGGTGGTGCCGCGCGGCAGTACCCAGGGCTCGCAGAGCAGCCCGGGCAGATGGGCGTCGGCTGCCCAGTTCTCGTACCGCAGCCAGGCCGGGAACGCCACCACGGACGGTTTGAACTCGGCGTACGGATAGAGCTGGTGGTCGAGCGCGCCGGTGGCGGCCGACCTGACCCGTTCGGCCAGCTCGGCGAAGCCGGGGCCGCCGGAGCAGTCCACCCGCACCAGCAGGGACTGCACCAGACAGCCGACCACCCGCTGGGCCTCGGGCCTGGTCCTGCCCGGGACCGGGGTCATCAGCACCAGGTCGGACCGGCCGCTGCGGGCCGCCAGCAGCCCGCTCCACACGGTGGCGACGGCCATGAACGGGGTGACCCCCAGCAGCCCGGCGCGCTCCCGCAGCCGGCCCGCCGGGCCGGCCGCGACGGTGAAGGGGTGCGCGACGGTGTGCACCTGGTCGACGGCGCGCCGGCCGGGGAAGGGGTCGAGGGCGGACGGGGCGCCGTCGAGTGCCGCGGCGAAGTGCCGGCGGCCGGCGGACCAGCGGGAGTTCGCCCAGCGCACCAGGGACTGGTACGGCATGGCCTGTTCGGGCAGCCGGGGGGTGCGCCCGCGCCTCAGCGCGTCGTATCCGAGCCCCAGTTCGTGCAGGACGACCCCGATCGACCAGCCGTCGGCGACCATGTGATGGACCGCCAGCAGGACGGCGTGGTCCTCGGGGCCTCGGCTGACCACCAGCAGCCGGGCCGTGGGGTCCGTGCCCAGGTCGGTGAGGCGGTCGCGCTCGGCGATCAGCAGCTCATCGACCTCCGCGTCGCTCGCGCCGGGCGCGTCCAGCAGGGTGATCCGGGCCCGGGGCTCCTCGTCCAGTACGGTGCGGACCAGCCCGGGCACCTCGCCGGGGACGGGGACGAACCGGGTGCGCAGCGCCGGGTGCCGCCGGACGACCTCGGTCAGGGCCCGGCCCAGCGCCCGCCCGTCCAGCCGGTCGGTCACCCGGAAGAGCGCGGTGACGGCGCCCACGTCCCGCCCCGGCTCCTCGGCCATCCAGTCGAGGAAGTTCTCCTGCTGACTGGTGAGCGGGACGGTGTGCGGCTGGGCCCGCAGCGCGCGCAGATAGGCCGGGATCGCGGGCTCGGCCCCTGCCTCTGCCCCTGCCCCCGCCTCAGGGGCGTCCCCGGCCCCGGCGGCGGGTGCGCGGTCCTCCAGCCAGGCGGCCTGGGCCCGCAGCGACGGGCGGCCGAAGACCAGCGCGGACCCCGCCTCCACCCCGAACCGCTCCGAGACGGCGGCCGCCAGCTGCACGGCCCGGAAGGAGTCGCCGCCGAGCGCGAAGAACTCCTCGGCGACATCGCGCACCGGACGCCCCAGCACCTCCTGCCACAGCCCCGCGAGAAGCAGCTCCGCCGGGCTCGCGGGCGGCCGCGCCACCGGCGGTGTCCCGGGGGTGTCGAAGAGCGGGCGCAGCCGGTGCTTCAGCACCTTGCCGGTGGCGTTGCGCGGCAGATCGTCCGCGAGGAGCACCCGTACCGGGAGTTCGGGGCGGCTCAGCCGGGTGCTGAGGAAGAGCCGCAGCCCGTCGAGGTCCACTCCCCCGGCCGCGGGCACCACCACGGCGGCCGGCACCGCTCCCATCACCGGGTGCGGGATGCCGAGCGCCGCCGCGTCCGCCACCCTGGGGTGCTCGTGCAGGGCGTCCTCGATGCGGAGGGTGGAGACCTTCAGCGCACCGGACTTGATGACATCGCTCTCCCGGTCCACCAGATACAGATAGCCGTCGGCGTCCACCCGTCCGAGGTCGCCCATCCGCACCCAGCCGTCGTGGAAGACCCCGGCCCCGGCGGCCGGGCCGCCGACATAGCTGCGCGGCGGGCCCGGCTGGCGCAGCCAGACGTCGCCGGTCTCCCCGGCCGGCAGTTCCCGGGCGTCCTCGCCGAGGATGCGCAGATCACGCGGTTGGGCGGGACGGCCCACCGAACCGGGCCTGCCCGGGTCGACCACCATGGAGAGCTGTGCGGGCACCGCCTCGGCCGAGGTGTACACATTGACCACGGTGGCCTTCGGCAGCGCCTCGGTCAGGGCCTGGGCGACGGGCACCGGCAGGGCGGCGGCGGAGGAGCTGAGCAGCAGCACACTGGAGAGGTCGCGGCGCGCGGGCACCCCGGAGTTGAGCAGCTCGATGGCCATCGAGGGCACCAGGAAGACGGTCCCGATCCGTGACTCCTCCACGGCGCGGCCGAACTCCTCGGCGTCGAAACGGGGCAGGACGACGGTGCTGGGCGCGCCGGTCAGGGCGCCGAGCAGCATCATCTGACCGGCGTTGGTGCCGATCGGGAAGGCGTGCAGGGCGTGCCGTGAGTGCGCGTACGGGCGGGGGCGCGGATCGAGGCGCTGACCGGCCGTCAGATTGGCGTGGGTTGCCACGACTCCCTTGGGTGTGCCGGTGGTTCCCGAGGTCCCGATGATCTGGGCGCGGTCGCCCGGGGCGGGCCGGCAGGGCGGTTCGCCGTCGCCGGCCGGCACGGTCCCGACCTCGGCGAGCGTGTGGTGGGCGACGTCGGACAGGCCCGGCAGCGCCGGGAGTCCATCGCCGCGCAGGACCGCGCCGGCCCCGCACATCCCGACGAGCCGCTGGGCCTCCGATTCGGCCAGATCAGCCCGGAGCGGTAGCGCCGCGGCCCCCGCGTAGTGCACGGCCAGAAAGGCCACCGCGTACTGGTCCCAGGCCAGGTCGGTGAAGCGCAGCGCCACCAGGTCACCGGGGCGCACCCCCGCCTCCGCCAGCCCCCGGGCGGCCCGGACGGCCCGCTCGCGCCATGCTCCGTAGGTGAGCGAGCCGCCGCCGCGCACCTGCACGGCGATGGCGTCGGGTTGGCTCTGGGCCCTGGAATCCAGCAGGTCGGGGACGGTCAACGGAGCATGCGAAGCGTTGATGGTGCCCTCCAGGAGCGGCGGCCGGCCTGGGTGTCGACCCAGGGTTTCGGTGGCACAAGAGACGGTCACGGGCATAGCGCGCAACCCTCGCACTTAGATATGGTCTGGACCATTCGGCGGGGCACGCGAAGAATAGCGCGACTGTCTCGTAACTGTGTTGCATTGCTGGAGAATTCGTGAAGATCGGTGGAGGCCGGTTCGAGAACCGGCCATGAGCCACCGGGTACGCGCACCACGGCACGACCCCTTCTCACGGAGGGCGCAAGCGGGCTTCGGGTGCTCCGGTCACGGGGGCCCGGGCAGCGGTGGCGCCCGACGCACCTCATCCGGCCTCTCGGGCGCTCTGTGCCGCCCGAGCGAGCGAGTAGGAAGAACGCATGCTCTACGCGGGAATCGCCTGGACCTCCGACGGCTACGACGTCGCCGTGCTCGACGCCGCGGGGAACCGGGCCCACGCCCCGACGCACTGGGGCGCGGAGCGGGTGCCCGAGCTGACCCGCTGGCTCGGCGAACGGGAACGGGAGTCCGGGCTGCCGTACGCCGTCGTCGTGGAGAGCACCAACGGGCTGCTGGACGGATTGCTGACGGCGGCCGGGCTCTCCGTCCACCGCGCCGACCCCTGGGTGCTCCCCGAACGCCCCGACTTCGGGTCCGTCCCGGCGCATGTCCTGGCCGACCGGGCGAGAACCGCCCTCGCCTCCCTCTCACCGCTGACGGCGGAGGGCGGCGGACAGACCGGGCGGGACGACGACTACCACGACGGCATCCGCCGCGGCGCGGCGGCGGAGTCCGCGCTCACCCGGGCGGGCCGCTGCTTCCGGCACGGCCCGCGCGACCGCCGGGAGATCGCCCTCACCTTCGACGACGGCCCCGATCCGGTCCACACCCGCGAAGTGCTCGGGATTCTCGAACGGTACGGGGTGCGGGCCACCTTCTTCTGTGTCGGTCTGCATGTGAACGCGCTCCCCGACGAGGTGCGGCGGATCACCGACGCGGGGCACAGCCTCGGCAACCACACCTGGTCGCACCCCTTCCTGCCCGATCTGACCGCCGCCCAGTTCCGGCTCCAGATCGAGCGCACCAGCGAGGCGTTCGAGCGGGCGGTCGGCATCACCCCGGACCTGTTCCGTCCGCCCTACGGCGCGCGCACCCCGGAGAGCCTGGCCGAACTGGCCGCGGGCGGACCGGCGCTGGCGCTCTGGGACGTCGACTCCTGGGACTGGGCCAGACAGGGCCCCGAGAAGATCACCAGAACCGTGCTCGACCACGCGCAGCCGGGCTCCATGATCCTGATGCACGACGGCGGCGGGGACCGCCGCCAGTCGGTGCAGGCGCTGCCCGCGGTGATCGAAGGGCTGCTGGAGCGCGATCTCCGCTTTGTGCCGGCCGGTGAACTGCGCTCCGCCGCAGCGCTGGAGGCCGCTACGGAGAGGTCGTACTGAGCGGCCAGCGGCGGAGCCGGTAGGGCGTCCACCACAGATGGCGTCCCGCGCGGTGCAGCAGCCCCGCCCGCTGGTAGCGGCCGGTCACCGCCTCGGCGAGGCCGGTCGCCGGAACACCGCGCAGCAGCGGCTCGATGACCTGGTCGTGCTGGGGGTTGCGGATGACCAGGCGCCGGAACGAGTCCATCCGGTGATCGCGGACCTCGATGAAGCCGGGGCCGTGGCGGTAGCCGCACTTCGCGGCGTGGAACGAGTCGCGCCACTCGGCCGCGATGCCGTCACCCGCTCCGGCCCCGGCTCCGGCTCCCGTTCCGCCGTACACCGCGGCCGGGGGGTGCAGATGGCTGAGCGGCCGCCACTCCGGCTCCCCGGCCGGCAGCCGGATCGTCCAGTCGACGGCGATGCCGTGGCTGGTCAGCTCGCGGACCACGACGAGCGCGGCCACCGCCGCCGCGCCGCCGGCCTCGGCACCCTCCAGATCGACGGGGCCGCCCAGCCGGGCGAACCGGATGCCCCCGGCGGCGAGCCGCGCCACCGCGTCGAGCGGGTCGCCGAGGACATCGGTCTCACCGGCGTACATGCCCGGGAGCCGCATGGCCACCGGGTCGCGGTCGCGCCACAGGGCGAGGCGCACCGGCGGGTCAGCGCTCATCGGGTCAGCGCTCATCGGGTCCGCCTCCGCGGCTTCGGCGGTTCATCCGGCACCTCCGCGGCCTCCGTGCTCACCGGCGCCCTCCACGGCGGCCAGGGCGGGGACGACCGGACCGTCCGGCCGCGACGGGCGCCGCCGGACCCGCATCAGATCCTGGTTGGCCGAGGCGGGCACGACATGCACGGCGTGGCCGCCCTCGGCGAAGACCAGACCCAGCTCGCGCCAGCGGGCGAGCAGTTCGTCGATCCTCGCCCGGGTGACCCCGCCGTGCCCGGCCGCCGCCCCGCGCAGCAGCGCGTCCGGGCTGCGCGGTGTGTCCAGCAGCCGGAACACGGTGACCTCGACCGGGTCGGTGAGATCCAGCACCCGCCAGTCGAAACCGGGTCTCGTGTCGACGAGGACGATGTGCTCGCCCAGGTCGCAGTGGGTGAGCCGGCTGCGCACATAGCCGTCCGCCCAGGCGTCGACCGCCCGCCGCAGCCGGTCGACGCAGGAGGGGGTGATCCCCCGCCTCGGTGAGTCGAAGATATAGACGAGGTCGGCCAGTTCGGCTTCGGGGAGGTCGTAGACGTACCGGTAGTGCGCTGCGGGGCGCGGGATGCCGAAGCCCAGCTCCGGGCGGTCGAAGTAGGGGCTGAAGCGCTCCACCTTCAGCCGGGTGGCACCGGCCGGCGGGGTGAGGTGGTGCAGCGCGGGGAACTGGCCGATGACGGCGTCGTAGTCCGCGTCGCTCTCACCGGGGAACCCGTAGAGATAGTTCCAGCTCACCTTGGTGCCGACGGTCTCGGCGTCCCGCAGCATCCGTACGTTGAGACACCCCGTCACGCCCTTGTCCATGAGCCGCAACACCCTGCTGCTCAGATTCTCGATCCCGGGCTGGACATGGCTGACTCCGGCCGCGTGCAGGGTCGCGAGCTGGTCCCGGCGGAGGTTCGACTTGATCTCGTAGCCGATCCTCAGGTCGTGCCCGGACTCCGCGAGACGGGGCGCCACCGAGCCGAGATAGGCCATGTCGAGGATGTTGTCGGTGATCCAGATCTGGAGAATCCGGTGCCGTTCGACCAGGGCCAGCAGCTCGTCGACGAAGCGGTCCGCCTCCTTGCTGCGGAACTCCATGAACGAGCCGTTGAGCCCGCAGAAGGTGCAGTGGTGCTTCTCGCCCCACCAGCAGCCGCGCGAACCCTCCATGACGAGCCTCGGCTCGGCCCAGGAACCGGCGGTGGACCGGGCGTGGCGCTCGAAGTAGTCGCCGAAGTCGGGCGCCACCAGCGCACCCGGCGGCAGCGGGGCGGCGTTCATCGGGTTGGCGACACAGGTGCCGTCCGAGGTGCGCCAGCACAGGCCCGCGATCCCGGCGAGGGCCCGCTCGTCCCGTCCGCCGGCCAGGGCGGCCAGCAGCCGGGGGAACGCGGCCTCGCCCTCACCCCGGACGACGGCGTCGACCTGGGGGAAGTTGCGGTGCAGCGCCGCGCCCTGCGGGCCGTCGCAGTTCGCCCCGCCGAACACGGTCGTGACCCCGGGAGCCAGCTCCTTGACGGCGCGCGCCGCCGCCAGCGTCGCGGCGTTCTGCGCGAACATGGTGGTGAAGCCGACGACATCCGGCTCCAGGGCGACGATCCGGGCGGCGGTCTCGCGTACGAACAGCGGTGCCAGCTCGTGCAGTTCCCGGGTTCTCGCCAGCACCCCGTCGGCCACCTTGCCGTCGAGCCGCGCGGTGAACTCCCGCATCCGCCAGCGGGGACGGTCGTTCAGCGCCGCCGAGAAGATCCACTCGCTGAGCCCGGAGAAGTACGAGTTGGCGCAGAAGTCGTACTCCTCCGCGGAGAGTCCGGTGCGGGCGACGAGCCAGTCGGCGTACTCCAGGTTGGCGTGCACGACCGTGACATCGGCGTCCGGGAAGACATCGAGGACCCGGCGCCGGAGGATGCCGAGCGCCAGCGAGGGTGTGTCGATCGACGACCACGGCATGTCCACCAGGACGACGCGCGGGGCGGTCACCAGAGCCCGCGCCGGATCAGTGCGGCGCGGGCGGTGTCGCCCGCGGGGGTCGGGGTGGTCTCGAAGGCCGCGGCCACCCTCGGTGAGACCGTGCCGTGCGCGAACCCGGTGGGTGTGGCGAAGTACGCGTAGGGCACCGGCTCCCCCGTCTCCGGCCCCTCCCCCGCCGGGACGGGCGTGCGGCCGGCCCACCCGGCGACGCTCTCCGGCGGGTAGTGGCGGAGCGCCGCGTGTCCGTGGTCGGTGCGCACGATCCCCCCGGCCTCGATGTCGAACGACAGCGGCTGCTCGTTGAGGAGGGCGGGGAAGAGGGAGAGCAGCAGCTCATGACCCACGGTGCGCCGCAGTCGCGGACGGGCCTCCGCTTCGGGCAGGCCGAGCAGGAACCGGGCGAACGCCTCCTCCGCCGAGAGACCACGCCCGGCGTAGGGGACCAGCCGGAAGGCACCGAAGTGCGGGGAGGTGAGGAAGGCGTCGATCAGTCCCGGCTCGGTGTGTCCGGCCGCCCGGAGAGTGCGCAGACTCTCCGGGAACGCGGCGGCGAGCCCGCCGTCCCGGCCGAGCCGGCGGATCTGGGAGCGGAGGCGGCGCGCGGCCGAGTCCAGTTCCCCGCAGTCGACCGTCTCCAGGCACTCCAGCTCGCCCGCGCTCTCCGCCACCGCCCCGGCGCCCTCGGCGGCGAGGCGCTCGCGCAGGCCGCCGTCGAGCAGGAGCCGCATGGTCAGCCCGGCGAGCCGCTCCTCGTCCAGCCCCTCCTCGCGCGGCAGCACCGCGCCGAGCGGGACCCCGCCGGGGGACGGGTGCGCGCTCCCGGGGGCGGTCTCCCCGTCCCGCCAGTCGCCGGCGAGGGCCCGCAGCCGCTCGTAATTCCGCCGGGACCGCTCGACCAGCCGGCCGTCCTCGCGGTACATCGGGTCCTCGTAACTGACACCGACGAGGTTCGGACAGCGCGGCAGCAGATACTCGGTCAGCTCCAGCTGCTCGTCGAGCAGGACACCGTGGTGCAGATCGCGGAACTTCCCGCCGACGAGCTGACAGCCCGACAGATGCAGTTCGCGGCAGCGGGAGAGCGGGAGGTCCTCGATCCCGTCGAACATGTTCCGGCCGGTGCGGCCCCGCAGCCACTGGTAGCTGAGCAGATGGCCGATGTCGAGGGTCACCGGCACGTCGGCGTCCTCGGCCAGCCGGGCGAAGTACACGAACGCGTCGGCCCCGCCGAGCCGGAACGAGCCGCCCTCGGTGAAGCCGGGGAACTCCACGTGCAGCGGGAGCGTGAGGCGCCGGGCGGTGTCCGCGGTGTTCCTGGTGGCGATCTCCAGTCCGCGTTCGGTCAGCGGCGGCGGCAGCGGATACGGCAGCGGGCAGCCGCGCAGGCTCCAGATCCCGAGGTCCTCCACCACCCAGGCGAGGTCGTGGCGGGCGGCCAGCTCATTGGTGAAGTCGATGGCGGGTCCCCGGTCGTAGGGCCCGGGGGCGCCCATGTTCAGCTCGGTCTGGTGGAGCGCCCGGAGGGTCCCGGGCGGCAGCTCCCCGTAGAAGCGGTCGTAGGCGGGGGCGTAGTCGGCCATCCGCACCTCGGCGCGCGAGCGCGGCTGGAACGAGGGGCACGCGTACGCGAAGTCGGAGCCGTGGCGCCGGAGGAACGCGCGGACGCGCGGTGAGATGTCCCCGCCGTCGGGCGTCTCCACGAAGCCGACGCCCCGGTTGCCCAGGGTCCCGCCGGCCCACGGCATATCCATGACCAGGCCGAGGCCCAGCCTGGTCGCGGTGGTGGGCGCTGCTGCCGTCACCACGGTCTCCTCCCGTCGTCGGCATCCGCCGTGCCGGTCCCGTCCTTCGCCGCGGCGGCTCCCCGCCACGGCCGGCCCGCCTCGGCTCCCGCCAGCCGGCGCAGCAGCAGCCGCCCGCGCGCGGTGCGCGCCACGAGCAGCCCGTCCGGGCGCTGTTCGACATCCTGGCGCGGCAGCCCGTAGAACTGCTCCCGTACGAGATCGGCGATCACGATCCGGTCCCGGGAACCGGAACCGGAACCGGAACCGGAACCGACCCGGCCGGCCGCGGCCTCCGGGGGCACCGTCCGCACCCACGGGTGGGGCCGTACGCGCCCGGTCTCCCCGGGCTCCCCGGACCCTCCGGCCGCCGGGCGCTCGGGTGCGAACCGGCCCGGCCGGCCCGGGGTGACCGTGCGGAAGACGCGCTCCAGCCGGGCCAGCGCCTCGGCGCGCCCGGGGCCGCCGCCGACCGCCATCGGATAACCGACCCGGCCGGAGAGGTAGTTGAACTCGGGGTTCCCGGTGAGCGGTCCCGAGGTGTCCAGCGCGAGGCCGTACCGCTCCGGCCGGCGGGCGAGCAGGCTGCCGGGCTCGGCCACCAGCAGTTCCAGCGCGTCGATGCCGATCCTCTCCTGGTTCCTCCGGAGGAACCGGAGGGAGGCCTCGAACTCGGCCGGGGTCTCGTCCAGCACATGGCCCATCACCGAGAGCCGCATGGTGATGCCCGCGTCGGCGAGGTTGTCGACGATCCTCTGGTAGTCGGCCGCGCGCACCCCCCGGTCGAGCAGGTCGAGCAGGCGCTGCGAGGTTCCCTCGTACCCGATGGCGATCTGCGCGCAGCCGAGGCCGGCCAGTTCGCGGCAGAACTCCGGGTCGGTCAGGCCGCGCTCCAGCCGGCCGCGCACATCGAACCGGACGCGCACACCGCGCTCCCGGGCCAGCCGCATCGCCCGTGCGATCAGCCGGAGGTTGGTGTTCTCGTCCGCTATCGCCAGCAGACTCACCCCCGTGGTGCGGACGATCCGCTCCACCGCGTCGGCGAGCTGTCCCGCCGTGCCCTGCTGGTACGCGCCGGGGGCGAGGGAGCGGTTGCCGTACGAGCAGAAGGCGCACCGGCCCCAGTAGCAGCCGACGCAGGAGACCAGCGCCAGCTGGGTGGTCTCGGCGAGATACCCGTGGATCGGCAGACCGGAGAAGTCGGGCGGCCCGTGGTCGCGGAAGCGCAGCCGCACCGGAACGGCGGACCTGCGGGCGGGGCCGTCGGGCGAGGGCCAGGTCATACCGGGTACGTCGGCCTGCGGCAGAGTCCCGTCGAGTGCGTCGAGCCAGCGTTCCAGCGGCTCCTCGCCCGCCGTGAAGCAGAGGGCGTCGACGCTCTCGCGCACACCCGCGAGCACCGCGAGGGCCTCATGCCGGAGCATCACCTGCTGGCCGCCGAGGCAGACGCGCGCGCCGGGGCTGAGCCGCCGCACCCAGGCGGCGACCAGCAGCGCCGGGGCCAACTGGCTGAAGAACGCGACGGAGAGACCGACCACCCGGGGCCGGTGCCGGATCAGCAGGGCGGAGACCAGGCGGTGGAGCCGCTCGACCGCGGCACCGGACGCACGGGGCGGTGCGGCGGCGGCCGCGCGGACGGCGGAGTCGAGCTGCCCGAGGTCGTGCCAGGCACGGGTGAGAAGGGTGTCGCGCACCAGGAGTTCGACCGCGTTCCCGGCGAGGCGGAGCGCGTCGGCCGCAGCCGGCTCGTCCGTCGCCCGGACCGGCTCCTTCCGCTCGCTGCCGGCCGGGACATGGACACGGAGTCCGGCGGCGTGCCGGGCCACCACATCGGCCATGGTCCGCTGGTACCAGCCGTCCAGGCCGGTGCCGGCGCGGTCGCGGACCGCGCCGGCCAGGACCTCCGGATGGCGCAGTACGTCGTGCAGCAGCCCGATGTTGAGATCGGCCTGATGAACGCGGCGGCCCCGGCGCCGCAGATGACCGGTGAGATACGGCAGGCTCAGATACGGGAAGAATCTGGCCTCGGTCTGCGGCGGAAAGATCAGAAGGGTGTCGACCGGCCCACCGCCGCCCGCTGGTTGGGACGACACTCGCACGCGGCTGCCCGGAGTCCTAGCGCAGGACGTCTTCCTCGTTGCCCGCCGTGATGTACGTGTACGAGTGGTAGGCGCCGCCTATCTTCAGCTCGCTGGATTCGATCACTTCGAGTCCGTCGAGTTCGGCGAAATCGTCCGCTGCCGTCTCCACGGTCGCCTCGGGCCGTACAGCGCTCATGGGGGTCCTCCCTGAATGCGGTGGCTGAGTCATTCGCACGATAGCGCGGGGAATCCTCGTGTCAACGGCGCTGCGGGAATCGGGTCCCGGTATCCGCGAGGAAGCGCTCCACCCACCGCTCCGTGGTCGCGTCCGCCTGCCGCGCGATTCCGGGTGCGGGAATCCGGTCCGGGGCCGCCGCGCCCAGATGGGCCAGACACTCCCGGACGCGCTCGTCGTAGTGGGCGGTCAGATCCTCGTAGACGACGGTATGGGGGGTGATTCCGTGCCGGTCGAAGTACCCGTCCCAGGTCGCCGCGTCATGGTCCAGCATGAGCAGATGGCGCTGGATGCCGTCGCGGTCGTAGCGCGGGCCCGGCCCGGGCGGCCCCTCGGGGAGGTACACCCCGTCCCGTATCCAGACGCCCGTCTGCTCGGCCAGGGTGTACGAGACCGCCTGGCGCAGCCGGTCGCGGCGCTCGATGCGGATATAGCGCGGGGATGACATCAACTCGTGGAGATCGGCTTCCAGCGCGGCCAGATGACCGGCGTGGACCTTGATACCGAAAACGCCGTTGGGGCTGGTGCGGAACCTCATCAGGGCGCGGAGATGACTCGCGGGCAGTCCGTCCGGATCGTCGGCGGTGAATCCCCAGCGCTCGAAGCAGTCGAGGACATGGGTGTCGGCGAGATAGTCCTCGGGGAAACCGGCGGCTCCCGTGTGCCAGAGCGCGCGGGCGAGCATATTGCTGCCGCACCGGGGGGTCGACGCCAGAACATAGCGGACCGGTGGCAGGCCGGCGAAGAACGGGAAGTCGAATTCCGGGCCGTTGGTGCGATAGCGAAGCGTCACGGTGGAGGAGGCTCCCATCGGCCCGGCTCGGGGACAAGGGGCCGGGCGGCGGGGAGCCGGCGGCTCGGCGGCGGGGGACCGGTACCGCGCCGGCCGGCGAACGGCCGCCGGACCGGTCGCGGCGGGCGGCGGCGGGCGCCGATGTCGTCGGATCGGTGCGCACGGGTTCCCCGCTGCTCGGCGCCGCCGGACTCGCGGAGGGGCGGCGGGCCACCACCCACTGGCCTCTCCGGGATCTGCTGCCCCGGTTCGGGGCGGTGCCGGTCGCCGAACGCCGAACGCCCCGCCGAGGACGGGCGCTCCGTCACCGCCGCCGGGGTGCCGGCCCGGCTGAGCGGCTGAACTCCGCCGCTTCCGCGCCGGGGAGGCGGGTCAGGGTATGTCGTGCTGCCAGTCCCATCTGCTTCCCCCGCCGGGGCGCGGACCGTACAGAGCCCGGCCGCCCGGTCCGTAGCGGCCGATCTCGGTGCTCAGGGCCGCGCCGGCTGCCAGCGCCTCCCGTGTCCACCCGGTCACATCCAGCAGCAGTCCGTCCAGGGGCCCGCCGACCAGCTCCGCATAGGTCCTGCCGGGGCGCGGGCCGGGGTCGGGGTCGTCGTGGTCGGCGCCGTAGACCCGGCCCCGCAAGATCTGTTCGTCCATGTGTGCCAGCATTCCAGCCGCCACTGACAGTCGGCCGTGTATCACGTGCGTGAGTACGCGTACTCATGCGACCGGGCCGCTCGTCCCCGCAGACTGCGGGTCCGTCACCGAACACCGGGGAGTGGGCATGGGACAGGGAAGATTGGCTCTGACGATGATGGCGGTCGCTGCCCTCGGGCTGGCGGCTCTGGCCGCGGGACCCGTTGCCGCGGCGAGCGAACCGCTGCTGCCCCACCCGGGCCCGGAGGGTCTGGTCTGGGTCGAGGAGCAGCGGGGGGACGGCGGCGTCGTGTCGGGCGGTGCGCATCCGGAGCTGCCGACCGTGCTGACGGTGGCGTGCGAGGGCGGCAGTGTGCGGGTGACGATGGAGTCGCAGCAGAACGAGGTCGCGGCGTTCACCGTCAACTGTCCCGCCGGGGCCTCCGGTGCCGGCTCCCTGACCATGGACGCGGGCATCGTGCGCCCGGGTTCCTTCACCGTGGGGGTCGACGCCTCCGCGCAGACCGTCCGGTGGGCGCTGACGGTGACCCAGCCGGAGTAGCCGGAGTAGCCGGAGTAGTGGCCGGGTCCCCGGCCCCGGGGCACGCGCGCGCTCCGGCCCGTGCGCGGGAGGCGACGGACCGGAGCGGGCACGGCACGGCTACGGCGAGCCGGCCGTCACTTGGTGCAGGAACACGGTGAGGACACGGTGACGCGGACGTCGTCGACGACGGGTCCGTAGGCGCCGCCCACCGTGCTGGCGAAGCCGAGGGTCGTCGACGCCGCGTTGGCCACGAACGTCACCTGCCGCTGCACATAGCCCATGGAGGCGAAGGTCTTCCCGGTGGAGTCGAACGAGAAGTCCTGGAAGTTCTGCCCGTCGACCAGGACCCTGCCGGTCTTCACCGCCGGGCCGCCCGCGGGGTTCGACGCGAGTGCGTAGGTGACGGTGTAGGTCCGCCCCGGGATGGTGGTGAACGTCTGCGCCACCGAACCCGCCGCGCCGGCGTTGAGGTCGACGGACTGATCGCCCTCCGCCGCCTGCCAGAATCCGGCACCGATCAGGTCAACGGCCCCCGAGGTGACCTTCCACGGCCCGATCGACTGCCCGCTGCCGACGGTGGTGAACGAGTTCGCCGGCGCGGTGGGGTACTCGAAACTGCCATCGTCGAACCGGCTGAGGGCGGCCGCGGACGGGGCCGCCGAGACCGCACCCGTCCCGGCCGTGAGAAGCCCCGCCGCGACAGCGGCAACGACCAGGGAACGTACGACTACCATGACTGCCTCCCGAAGAGGGTGGGATCTCCGTACAACACGATCAGCATCCCGGGAGGCCGGAAGGGGTGAGAAGGCGTGAGCCCAGGCGTGCGGAAGTGCCGGACAGGGCACGTGATCCACGAGCGCACCACCGCGCTCCAACGAGCCGCTCCGACCGCGTCCCCCGGAGTGCCGGGCGGGCGGGGAAGCCGGCCCGCCACCCCGTCGTAGGGGATCTCACCCGTGGACGGTGAGGTTCCGCTCCCGCCGGCCGGAGCCGTCGGGGTGCCGGGCCGGTGGCGGCGGGGGCGCGGGGGCCAGCCGGCCGGCGAGATGTCCGAGGGCGAGAAGGGCGAAGGCGTCGGCGAGAGCGGGGACACGGAAGAGGAAGGGGCGCGGGCCGATGGAGTCCGGAACCCCGTCGATGGAACCGTCGGACCGCTGCCGGGCCAGCAGATACGCGGCGCCGCGCCCGGCCGCGCCGGGTGTGCCGCCGTGCGAGCCGAGCACCACCAGGGCGTAGGCGGTGCTGAGCGCGTCGCTCGCCGCGCCGGACGTGCCGCCCCAGCCGCCGTCGGTGTTCTGGGAGCCCGCCACCAGGCGCACCGCGCGCGAGATCACACGGTGGGCCGGGCTGCCGGGTGAGGTGTGGTCCGGGTGGCGGCCCGCGGCGAGAACGGCGCGGAAGACGGTGTGGTGACGGCTGGTGCTCCAGTCGGGCGGGAAGGAGCCGTCCCGGTGCTGCTGGGAGGCGAGGAAGGCGAGCGCCGCCTCCACCTCGGTGGGCTGCCGGTGGTCCTGGGTGCTGAGGGCGTTGACGGCCGCCGCGGTCATACAGGCCTCCGACGGCGCGCCCGAACCGTAGGTGGGGAAGCCGCCGTCGGCGCCCCGCAGGGGGAGGAGGAAGTCGATGGCACGGCCGATCGGCGCCCGGTGGGCGACGGGATCGGCGAGATGGAGGGCCTCGGTCGCCGCCGAGGTGCAGTCCACGTCGGAGAGATGGGCGTCCTCGGAGTAGGACCAGCCGCCGTCGCTCCGCTGGAGGCGCAGGAGACGGCGGGTGACGGCGTCCAGGAGCGGCCGGTCGGCGCCGGCGGTGTGCAGGGCGACTCCGGTGACGGCGGTGAGCCAGGTGTCCTCGTCGCGGATGAACGGCAGCCCGCCGTCGGGGCGCTGGTGTTCCAGCGCGCCGCGTATCCCCTCGGCCACCGTCTCCCGGTGGCCGGGCAGCCGGTCCAGGGCGTGCAGCACGCAGAGGTGGACGAGGAGGTTGCCCTGCCACACCCGGCCGGGGCGCTGGGTGGAGCGCAGCAGCTCCACGTCCCGGGGACCGATCGGTACGGAGCGGCCCCGGGCCCCGGCCTGGATCACCTTGACCGCCGTGACCTGGACGCGCGCCCAGCTCTGCAGACCGTCGAGGCGGTACGCGGCCGGGGGCGGGGGTTCCGCCGTGGCGGAGCCGGCGCCCAGCAGCAGGAGGATGGTGTGCAGCAGGGCCTGCTTGCGGGCTCCGGTGAAGTCCGGCACCCGGGCCAGGAACCCGTCCATGTCGAACGCCCGGTCCGCGCCGGGGCGCCCGCCGAGCGCGGCATCGGCCAGGAACCGGTCCAGTGGTACGGGGGAGGCGCGGTGCGCGGTGAGGTAGCCCGCGACCCGTGCGCGGGCCGCGGGCTCCGCGCGGGTGCGGTCCAGCAGGGAGAGCAGCAGCGCGGATTCCAGCACCCGGCTGTGGCAGGGGTCGTGGACCCGGCCGTCGGGGTCCGTCCGTTCCCGGATGCGGTCCCGGAGCCGGTGGGTGGCCTCCGTCAGGCCCTCCGGTAACGCCGTGCGGGGCCACTGGGGCAGTCCTCCGGAGTGAGCAGGTCTCATCACGGTCCGATCCGGGCGCCCCGGGGACGCCCTCGCAGGGTGGGGCCCGGCGGTGCCGGACCCGGGAACGGGGGGACGGCACCCGGTGCCGCGGCGCTCATCCGGATGTTCTGGCCCGGTCGGCGGCGGGGCCCGGTGCTGTCACCGGGTCCGGGGCGCGCTCCGGTGCAGGCGCCCGGCCCGGAGCGGAACCCGGGACAGGCGCCCGGCCCGGAGCGGAACCCGGGACAGGCATCGCGTCCGGGGTGAACCGGCCGGTGATCGCCAGCCAGTGGAGGGTGGCGCTCTGGAACCTCTCCACCAGGTCCACATAGCGGCCCAGCCCGCGGGCGGTGTCCGCCGGCAGACCCGGCACCGCGTCCCGCAGCGCGGACGCGGTCGAGGCGAACAGGGCGCGGCGTTCGCCGATCATCGCGGTGGCCCGGGCCCGGGCCACCCCCCACGTAAAGCGTGAAAACCTCAAAAGGACCGTCACCACGTTGTACTGTGCGGCCGCCGTGTGGTGCGCCAGCGAGGGCCGGTCGTTA
>NZ_JBEOYB010000089.1:0-25802 GCF_040296845.1 Streptomyces sp. NPDC001985 | reverse complement strand
GACTGTGCGGACCCGCCCCCGCCCCGCGCCGCCCCCGCCCCGTCCAGCGCGCGGGTGACGACATGACCTCATCGGGCACGGCCGCCCACGGCACGGAGGACGGCGCGGGCGGCGGCCCGAACACCCCGGTCCGGCTGACCCACCGGCAGATCGTCACCGTTCTCTGGGGTCTGATGCTGGGGATGTTCCTCGGCGCGCTCGACCAGATGGTGGTGGCCTCCGCGCTGCGCACCATCGCCGACGACCTCCAGGGGCTGACCGCCCAGGCGTGGGTGACCACGGCGTATCTGGTGGCCGCCACCATCGCGACCCCGCTGTACGGAAAGCTCTCCGACATCTACGGCCGCCGGCCGGTCTATCTGAGCGCGATCGTCATCTTCACCGTGGGTTCGCTGCTGTGCGGGTTCGCCGACTCCATCCACCAGCTCGCGGGCTTCCGCGCGGTGCAGGGGCTCGGCGGCGGCGGGCTGATGTCCCTCGCCATGACGATCATCGCCGACATCACCTCGCCCCGGGAGCGCGGCCGTTACCAGGGCTACATCACGGCCGTCTTCGCCGGCGCGAGCGTGGCCGGTCCGCTGGTGGGCGGGGTCTTCGCGGAGCGCTCCACCCTGCTCGGGCTCGACGGCTGGCGCTGGATCTTCCTGATCAATGTGCCGCTGGCGGCGCTCGCCATCGCCGTGGTGCTGCGGGTGCTGCATGTGCCGCACCGGCCGGTGCGGCACCGGCTGGACTACGGCGGGGCGGCGGCGCTCGCGGTGGGCATCGTTCCGCTGCTCGTCGTCGCCGAGCAGGGGCGGGGCTGGGGGTGGGGCTCCCCCAGGACGCTGGCGCTGTGCGCCGTCGGGGTGGCCGGCCTCGCGGTCTTCGTCCTGGTGGAGCGGAGGATGGGCGACGCCGCCCTGCTGCCGCTGCGGCTCTTCGGCATCAAGGCGTTCCGGCTGGGCTCTCTGCTGCACTTCATCGTCGGCACGGTGATGTTCGGCTCGATGGCGATGCTTCCGCTGTACCTTCAGCTCGCCCAGGGGATGAGCCCGATCGGCGCGGGGCTGGCCACCCTGCCCATGGTGGTGGCGAATGTGGTCGTCACCCTGGCGGTGGGCCGGCTGATAGCGCGGACGGGGAAGTTCAAGGTGCATCTGGTGGCGGGGATCGCCGCCTTCGCGGTGGCCATGCTGGTGTTCGCGACGCTCCGGGTGGAGACGCCGCTGTGGTGGGTCTCCGTCGGCATGCTGTTCATGGGCGCGGGGATGGGTGCGGCGATGCAGACGATCACCATCCTCGCCCAGTCCGACGTGCCCCAGGGGGACATGGGGGCGGCGACCGCTTCGGTGAACTTCTTCCGCTCGAACGGCGGCACGGTGGGCACCGCCGCTTTCCTCTCCATCTTCTTCTCGCTGGCGGGCCCCAGGATCAGCGCGGGGCTCGCCGACGCCGGTGAGGACCCGGCGTTCCGCCGGCTGGCCGGCGAGCCGGCCAACGCGGGGCCGCTGGAGGAGGTGGTGCGCGCCGACGGCGGGGTGAACCTGGAGGACTCGGCCTTCCTCCACGGCCTGGACGCGCCGGTCGCCCTGCCGTTCGTGGAGGGGTATGTCAGCGCCGCGCAGCCGGTGTTCCTCACCGGCGCCGCCGTGGCCCTGATCGCCGTGGTGATCGCCGCGTGGCGGGTGCCGGACACCAGGCTCTCCGCCGACTAGGTCGTCTCTTTCGGATCGGGCCGCGGAGACGGCGGAGAGGGCGGCCGGACAACCGTCGCGTGGTTGTCGGGTCCGCCCCCTCCGCCGCGTGGGGCTACTCGCTCGGCAGCTCGATCGACTGGGAGTGGCGGAAGAAGTTCCGCGGGTCCCACTTCGCCTTGATCTGCTGGAGCCTCGGGTAGTTGTCCTTGTAGTACAGCACGTGGTGGGACGTGCCCGACCGGTTGAACGAGGGATCGCTCAGGTCGTTGTCCGGGTAGTTGATGTAGCAGCCGTCGGTGATCCCGTTCGGCACCGGGACACCGCCCGTGTCGGCGTACAGGTCCTGGTAGAGCGAGCGCATCCAGTTGATGTTCCGCTCGTCGTCCTCGGCCTGGTGCCAGTACGACTCGAAGTACACCAGCAGCAGGGCGTCGCGGTGGGTGACCGCGGTGTCCTCGTCCTCCAGATCGGTGATCCGGCCCAGCACGGAGTTGATCACCAGGAAGGTGTACGGGTTGGGGTTCTTGATCTCCGTCAGATACCGGTAGATGGTGGCGATCTGGTGATCGGGGAAGGCGTCCTTCATATACGTCGACTTGTGGCAGGTCCGCAGGTTGGGGCTGGTGATCGTCTCACCCGCGGTCATGGTCTGCCCGGTCGCCTTCAGGAACGGCTGCTCCGAGATGTTGTTCATCACCGGCTGGACGCCCAGCGCCTCGGCGGCGAAGTCGATGAAGTCGTCCACCAGCTTCCGCGCGTTGGGCAGGGTCGAGTCCATCTGCGCGACCACATTGAAGGTGCCCTTGTCGGAGTGCTGGACGAAGATCCAGTGACCGAGGTCGAGATAGGGCGAGTCGGTGGAGCCGTGCTCCTTGGACCAGTCGGCGTACGCCCGGAAGAAGGAGGCGAACCCCTCCTCCGTGATGGTGTCCCACGCCCAGGCCGCGAAGATGGAGTAGACGCTGGACGGCGCCTTGGGGAGCAGGTCGCCCGGGTCGCCCTCGGCGTCGCGGCTGCGCATCCAGAAGCGGGTGACCACACCGAAGTTGCCGCCGCCGCCACCGGCGATGGCCCAGGCCAGGTCGTGGTTGGGGTCCTCCGGGTCACGGGTGGCGACCACCGCCCGGACCTCGCCGTCCGCGTCCACGGTGACGACCTCGACCGCGTACATGTGGTCGCTGACGATGCCGTACGGGCGGGAGAGGATGCCGTAGCCGCCGCCGGAGATGTGTCCGCCGGCGCCCGTGTTGTAACAGCCGCCGCCGGGGAGGGTGACTCCCCAGCCGAGGTACAGCTTCTCGTAGATCTTGAGGAGGGTGGCGCCGGGCTCGATGACGAAGGCGTTGTACTCCTCGTCGAAGTCGACCTGGTCCATCAGCCGCAGATCGACGATGATCTCGGTGTCGTCGTTGAAGACGAGGTTCTCGCAACTGTGTCCGCCGCTGCGGAGCGAGATCATCTTGTCGTCGCGGACCGCCTCCCGGACGATCTCGACGACCTGCGCGGTGGTGGCCGGCAGCCGGACGGACTCGGGGGACGCCACATGGCGGTTGTTGCCGTGACCTCTGACCATGCTCGGGTAGCGCGGGTCGTCGGGCGTCACGGTGGGGATGGCACCGGCGGGCTGCCGGCGTGGTGTGCTGTGCGGGGCCGAGGTGGCCGCAGGGGAGTCTGCCCCGCCCGTGGCCCCGCCGCCGGACGCGGCGCCCTCGGTATCCGTCCCGGCCAGAAACCCTCGCTTGTCCACGTGCTTCACACTCCCGCGTATCGTGAGCCGGCCTCTGTGAGCTGTCTCTGCCTGCTGCGCTCCCACCCTCGCGGTCGCGCACCGGATACCGGGCAACTCCCCTGAGTATTTGTCAGGTCCGCCGGGGCCGTCCGGGAACCCGCGGGAAGCGGTCCCCGGACGGCGTGCTCACCGGGTGAAGATGTCCCGGTCCCGGGCGGGCAGCGCGGACAGCACGGCGGGTTCGAGCCAGGACAGGACCCTGGTCAGCACCCGCATCGCGGTGGCCAGGTCCTCGGTGCCCACCAGCTCCCGCATCTCCCGCTGGAGCCCGGAGACGACCGCGTACACCTCCGGTTCGAGCGCCCGGCCGGAGGCCGTGAGGGTGATGATCTGCCGGCGGCCGTCGGCCGGGTCCGGGGAGCGCAGTACCAGCCCCGCGCGCTCCAGATCGCCCAGGAGCAGGGTCCCGGACGGTCTGGCGAGGGCGAGCGAGGTCACGAAGTCGTGCTGGTGCATGCGTCCTTCGGGGGAACGCCAGAGTCTGACGAGCGCCGCGGCCTGGGCGTAGGTGACGCCCAGGGGCCGCAGCGCACCCGACAGACGGTCCTGGACGAGCCGTGAGGTCAGCGTCAGCAGACCGCTGAGGTGATTCTCCGACCCGAGGAACGCGCCCTCACCGTTGTCCGCCACCTAAACGAGATTACCCTTGCGGGCGCGCCAGCTCGCGGACTGGCTGTGCCGCTCCACCATCACGATCTCCTCGCACCCCAACTCCGCGAGCAGGGCGGGGTGGTCGGCCCGGGAGTAGTCGAGCATGAAGGGCTCGACATTGTTCCGGACCATGCCCTCGCGCTGCCGCCAGTCCCGCTCGTTCTCCGGGATGGCCCAGTCGAAGAAGCCCAGGAATCCGCCGGGTGCGCAGACCCTCACCATCTCCCGGACGGTCCGGTCGATCTGGTAGGCGGGCATCTCGTGCAGCAGATGGGACTCGTGGACCACGTCGAACTCGCCGTCGCCGAAGTACGACAGATCGCCGGAGTCCATGTGGTAGAAGCTGACGTTCTCCAGGCCCAGCTCCCTGGCCCGCGCGCGTGCCCAGCGCAGCACGGAGGGGGAGAGATCGACCCCGATCACCTCGGCGTCGGGGAAGACCTGGGCGTAGACGAAGGCCGTGGCCCCGGTGCCCGCGCCGACCTCCAGGACGCGCCGGGGGCGCACCCCCCGGTCGAGCACCTGGCTCTGCACCCACCACTGGATCTGTTCGCGCTTGCCGAGCGGGAAGTCCTCGGCCATCCGCTCCAGCCGGTACCCCATGGACGGGTGCATCCAGTGCAGTCCGTTCATGTGGTGGACGGGGTTGGAGATGTAGTACGAGGGGAAGTCGGCCGGCCGTTCCTGTCCCGGGGCCAGCAGATCGGAGAGGTCGCCGGGGCCGGTGGCCTTCGGTGCCCGGTGCATCTCCCACCGGATGATCGCGCGGGAGAGCCTGGGGTGCTTCCTGGCCAGCCGCAGGGAGAGCAGGGTGGGCTTCCAGCCCTCGGGCAGGGGTGGTCGCGGACGGGTCGTCTGATCAGCCATCGCTCTCCTCCGGGCCGGGCACATACCTCGGGTGGTCGAGGTAGCGGGGGGTGTCGGGTGTTTCGAGGTTCTGCTCGCTGACGCACCGTTCGTTGGGGGCCTGGATCTTGATGATGTTGTTGTCGGGGTCGAGGAGGGTGAGGAGCCGGCCGTACTGGCCCTTGAACTCGGGGGTGAAGTACGGCACTCCCATGGCCTCCAGATGGGCCTTGGCCCGGGTGAGGTCGTCCACCTGGAAGGTCACCGAGACGGGGGTGTCCCACACATCGGCGGGCTTCCCGCTCGGCACTCCCCGGCCGGTGATCTCGATCCGGCGGTTGTCCGGGCCCACCAGGACGGCCATGCGGAAGGGCCGGTGGGGCACCCGGATGGGGATGTCGAACTCCAGCTTGAAGCCGAGGACATTGCGGTACCAGCGCACGGCCCGGGGCTGGTCGGTGGAGCGGATGGTGATCATGCTGGTGCGCCAGAGGATCGACTCGTCGCTCTGCGAGGGTTCGCGCTCCAGCCAGAGGGGTGCGGTCACGAGCCCGCCGCCCTGAGCGCGGCGTCGGCCTTGAGGGTGGCCTCGGGGCCCATGAGGTCGGAGGCGAGCGGGCCGAGGAGCCGGTCGAAGAACGCGTCCCGGTCGGTGCGCCACTCCGCCTCGGCCCCGGCGGGGATCACATAGCTCTCGGCCGCGTTCTCGGGCAGGGTGCCGCCGTCGGTGAGCAGCCGCTCCAGTACGCGGACCCGGTCGCGCAGGACATAGGTCTCGCCGGCGAGGGCGAGGACCATGCCGAGGAGCTTGTCGATGGCGGGGTCGTCGAAGAAGACCATCTGGCCGTCGACGATCCTGGGTGCTTGCTTCATGCGGGCTTCCTTCCCGTGACCAGCCGCCAGCCGCCGGCCCGGGCCCTGCGGGGGTCCGGGGGCGCGGCGGAGGCGTAGGACTTCTTGTCGCCGTGCCGGAACGCGTCCACGACCGTCGTGCTGACCTCGGTGTAGCCCGCGTCGATGAGGGGCTTCTCCAGATCCGATCTGAAGAAGTCCGACATATATGGCTCATTGTTGATATGGGCGTGCCAGTCCATCATGAACAGGCCGTAGGTGGAGGGGAGTTCACCGGCGGTGTAGATGGCGAACCGTCCATCGGGCGCCAGCAGCCGGAAGCTCTCCCGGATGATCGCCGCGATCTTCTCGGCCGGCATCTCGTGGAAGATCATGGTGGAGGTGGCGAGCTGGAACGAGCCGGACGCGAGTCCGGTGGCGGAGGCGTCCTTCTGGAGGAAGCGGATGTCCAGGCCCCGGTCGGCGGCCTTGAGATGGGCCCACTTCAGGAAGGGGGCCGCCAGGTCGACCCCGATGACCTCGGCGCCCGGGAAGGCCTCCGCGAGGCCGAAGGTGCCATCGCCGGTGCCGCAGCCCAGATCGATGATCCGCCGGTAGAGGCCCTTGGGGAGCGCCTCGGTCTTCGCCCGGTGGATGGAGCCGACGTTCTCCAGGCCCGCGAAGTGGATGCGGGTGCCGAAGTCGTAGACCGGTCCGTCCAGGTCGTCGCGCCAGTAGCCGCCCTTCTCCAGGTGGTAGTCCGTGTCCGCGTAGTACGCGGGCATCTCCAGGGCGGGGTCCAGCTCCAGCCCCTCGATGGCAGCGATCCGCTCCTCCAGCTCGGCCCGGTGCCCCTCGATGTACGCGTGGGTGCCGTGCGGTCCGTACTTCATCAGCAGCTGGGTGTGGCGCTGGAGGTACATGAAGTACCGGAAGAGCGGGGATTCCTCGATGACCTCCCCGATCTCGGTGGTCTCCTCGGGGGCCCGGCCGTGCGCCGCCTCCCAGCCGGCGGCCCGGCTGTCGAAGGCGTCGAGGAGGGGGTGGTGGAGTCCGGCCCAGCCGATGCGCAGCCCCAGATAGAAGTCGAGATAGGCGCGGTCCGTGCCCGTGACGGGCTGGTCGTTGAGTCCAAGCATGATCGTTTCTCCTGTTCTCCTTAACGGCTGGTGAGGCTCACGCCGCGCAGATTCAGCCGGCCGAGGAGCAGGGCCTTCTCATCGAGGCCGCTGACCTCCGCCCTGCGGGCGACGAGGAGTTTGGGGTAGACCGGGGGCAGCTCGACGGCCTCCTCGGTCAGCATCCGGTTGAGTCCGCTCGCCAGCCGGGTCCGCTCGGCCTCGTCCGATGTGGCGAAGAGCCGGGCGAAATCCCGGTCGAAGGCACGGTCGCGGAAGCCCGGGTTCTGCCGGGAGGCGGCCCGGTACACGGTGAACTGGGAGAGCGGCATGGCGCCGCCGACCAGGCCGTACTCCTGGACGGTGAGGGACATGTCGTAGTCCCGGATCAGCCAGCGGCGGTTCCAGTTCGCCGGGTCGGCCACATCCAGGCTCACCTTGATGCCGAGCCTGCCCCAGTTCTCGGCGTAGACCTGGGCGATGTCCCGGGCGGCGCCGCTGGTGGAGACCATGATCTTGAATGTGGTGTCCCTGGCGGCGCCCGACCGCTCCAGCAGCTCCCGGGCCCGGGAGAGATCGGGTTCCGCCGGGTAGGGCCGGTAGCCGGGGTCGTGGCCGACGACATTGGGGCCGAGCGGGCCCTGGGCGGTCAGCGCCTCACCGTGGAAGACGGCCTCGCGCACCCCCTCGCGGTCCATGGCGAAGGCGAGCGCCCTGCGGAAGTCCGGGTGGTCGAAGGGCTTGCGGGTCATATTGAGCATGGCCCGGATGCCGCCGGTCCCCTGGACTCCGTGGAGCCGCAGCGAGCGGTCGCGGGTGATCCCCGCGATATCGACGGGCTGCACCCCGGTGGCGATGTGGATTCTGCCCTCGCGGAGGTTGACCAGCCGGGTGGAGGGGTCGGGCACCGAGGTCATCACGATCGCCGACAGCTTCGGCCGGGGGCCCCAGTGGCCGTCGAACCTGGTCAGCCGCATGGACTGGCCGGTGACGACCTTGTCCACCCGGAAGGGCCCGGTGGCCACCAGCTTGGCCTTCTCCGCGATGAAGTCCCGGTGGCTGATGGGGATACGGGCCAGCTGGTCCGGGAGGATGCCGTACGGGCCGGTCAGCTCCAGCCGTACCGTCGCCGGGTCCACCACGACGGCGCGCTTGAACCAGGGGGCGAGCAGGGAGAGGAACTGGCTCCTGCCCCGGCTGCCGGGGATGAAGTTGAAGCTCGCCGCGACATGCTCGGCGGTGAGGTCGTCACCGTTGTGGAACCGTACGCCCTCGCGCAGCCGGACCGTCCAGGACAGCCCGCCCGGGCCGGGCTCGGGCAGGGCGGTGGCCAGGTGCGGGACGAGCCGGCCGGCCGGGTCGTGGGTGAGCAGGGCGTCGGTGGCGGGCTCGGTGACCCAGCGGACGTTCTGGGAGTTGGAGTAGAGCGGCGCGAACCCCACCGGCACCTCGAAGAGCCCGACGGAGAGGGTGTCGGAGCCGCCCGGCGAGGCGGACTCCTCGGCGCCGGCGCACCCGGCGAGCGCGGCTCCGGCGGCGACGGCGGAGGTGAGGCGCAGGACATCGCGTCTGGAGTGGCCTTCGAGAAGGGTCATGACGGGCTCCATGCTGTGAGATGGCAGGCAGTGAGATGCCCGTCGCCGACGGGCCGGGCGGGCGGCCGGGTCCGCGCGCACTCGGGCAGGACATGCGGGCAGCGGGTGCGGAAGCGGCAGCCGCTCGGCGGGTCGACCGCCGACGGCACCTCCCCGGAGAGCGGGAGGAGTTCCTTGCGGCGCCGGGGGTCGGGCAGCGGCACCGAGTCCAGGAGCGAGCGGGTGTAGGGGTGGGCGGGGCGGTCGAAGACCTCATCGGCCTCCCCCGACTCGACGACGTGCCCCAGATACATCACCAGCACCTGGTCGGCGAGGAGCCGGGCCACATCGATCTCATGGGTGATCAGGAGATAGGTCAGCCCCAGGTCGTCGCGGAGATCGCAGAGCAGATTGACCAGGCCCGCCTTGACGCTGACGTCGAGACTCGCCGTCGGCTCGTCGAGCACCAGGAGCCGGGGCCGGGCGGCGAGCGCGCGGGCGATGGTGACGCGCTGGAGTTCCCCGCCGCTGACATCCGCCGGATAGCGCAGCAGGAAGTCCGCGGGGAGGCCGGTGAGGTCGAGCAGCTCCCGGACCCGGGCGGCGCGCCCTTTGCGGTCCAGATCGGGGCGGTGGATGAGCAGGGGCTGCTGGAGCGCGTGCCCGATGGTCTTGCGCCGGTTCAGCGCCGACCACGGGTTCTGCGCCACGAGCTGTACCCGCCGCTCCCCCGGGATCGTGATCGAGCCGGAGGTGGGATCGGTGAGCCCGAGGAGCAGCCGGGCCACGGTGGACTTGCCGCAGCCGGACTCGCCGATGATGGCGAGGGTCTCGCCCTCGGCCACCCGGAAGCCGACATCGTCGACCGCGTGGACGGTGCGCGCGGCCCCGCTCCGGAACCAGGAGCCGGGGGTTCTGCCCTGGCGGAGGGAGAAGTGCTTGGTCAGGCCCTGGGCCTCGACGGCGGTCGTCATGCCGCGGCCTCCGTGGTGTTCCGGGCGCCGGCGGCGTCCTCGGGGAAGTGGCAGCGCACGACCGCGCCGCCCGTCTGTCTCGCCTCGGGCTCCTGCTCACGGCAGCGGGCCTCGGCCCGGGGGCAGCGGGGGGCGAACGGGCAGCCCGGCAGCCGGTTGGCGCCGGCGGCCGTCCCCCCGATCACCGCGATGCGCTCGCCCCGCCGGTAGCGGCTGGGCAGGGCCCGCAGCAGGGCCCGGGTGTAGGGGTGGCGGGGGTGGTCGAACAGCTCCCCGATCGGGGCGGTCTCGACCAGCCGGCCCGCGTACATCACCCCGACCCGGTCGCAGACCTGGGCGATCACCCCCAGGTCGTGGCTGACGAAGACGACTCCGAGTCCGAGGCGCTCGCGCAGATCCAGGATGAGCCGGAGCACCTGGGCCTGGACGGTGGCGTCCAGGGTGGTGGTGGGCTCGTCGGCGAGGAGCAGGGACGGCCGCCGGGCCAGCGCGGAGAGCATGATCAGCAGCCGTTGGAGCTGTCCGCCGGAGAACTCGAAGGGGTAGCCGTCGAGCCGTTCGGCGACCGCGCGCAGCCCCACCTGGCCGAGGAGGTCCTCGACCTCGGACTGCGGCATGTCCCCGAGGAACCAGCGGAGCTGTTTGCGCAGCGGGGTGACCTGGCTCAGCGAGGTCATGGGGCGCTGGGGGATGAGCCCGATGCCGGTGCCCCGGACTCCGCGCAGCCCGGCGGCGTTCAGCGCCATCAGGTCGGTGCCCTGGAACTCCAGCCGGCGGGCGCCGGCGACGGCGACTCCGGGCAGCAGCCGCATGACGGCCGAGAGCACGGTGCTCTTGCCGCTGCCCGACTCGCCCACCAGCCCCAGGACTTCACCGGGCGCGAGGTCGAACGACACGCCCCGGACGGCCGGGACCCGGCCCCGGGCGGTGTCGAAGACCACGTCCAGATCACGGACGGCGAGCAGGGGTTCGGTCCGCATGGGCGCTCCCGTGGTGCTTGTGCGGCGGTCTGCCGGGTCTCGTGGGGAGCCGGGGATCTCCATCAGCGCTCCCCCCGGTCGAGGAGGTCGTTGGCACCGTCACCGAGGAGGCCGAAGCCGACGGTGGCGACGAGCAGGACCAGGCCGGGCATGACGCAGTACCACCAGGCGCCGGCCATCATGTAGCGGGTGGCGTCGGCGATGACTCCGCCGAGCGTGGGGGTGGGCGGCTGCACTCCGACCCCGAGGAAGCCGAGGGCCCCCTCGGCGAACACCGCGACCGCCATCCACAGACAGCTCTGCACGATGACCGGCGGGAGGACGTTGACCATCAGCTCATCCATGATCACCCGGCGCCGGGAGACCCCGAGGAGCCGGAGCGCCGGGATGTAGTCCTCCTGGACCTCGGCGAGGGTGGCCGCGCGGGCGACCCGGGCGAAGTAGGGGGTGGCCGCGATGGCGATCAGCAGGATGATCTTCCCGGCGGCGCTGACCTCGATGGGGCCGAGGTGGAAGGAGGTGACCCCGGTGACGCCGAGCACCACCATGGCGAAGACGAAGAGCGGCACCGTCTGGATCGCCTCGAAGACCCGCATGATCAGTTCGTCCGGCCAGCGGCCGGCGAAGTAGCCCGCGCAGACACCCAGCGGCAGGGCGAAGACCAGGCCGATGCCGACGCTGATCACGGCGACCAGGACGGAGACCCGGGCGCCGGCCGCCACCCGGGAGAGCAGATCGCGCCCGAGGTGGTCGGTGCCGAACCAGTGGGCGGCCGAGGGAGCGGCCAGGGGGTCCCCGGTGCGCTCCAGCGGGTCGACGGTGAGCATCGGGCCGAGGACCGCGAGGAGCAGATAGCCGAGGACGAGGGTGACCCCGATGACCGTCATCCCGCTGACATGGCGGCCTCTGACGACGAGCCGGCGTCGGTGACCGGCCCGCGCACGGGTGGGAGAGATGGTGGTCATGGCTCAGGCACCTGCGAATTTCTGCCGGACGCGAGGGTTCAGGGCCGCGTAGAGGATGTCGACGATCAGATTCGCGAGCAGGAAGAAGACGGCGAGCGAGAGCGTGGCGCCGACGGCCAGCGGATAGTCCTGCCGGCGGATGCTGTCGACCAGGAGCCGTCCCATGCCGGGCAGGTTGAAGAGGTTCTCGATGAGGACCGAGCCGCTCAGCATCACGCCGACCAGCTGGCCCACCACCGCGGTGGTGGGGAGCAGCGAGTTGCGGAAGGCGAGCGAGCGGTTGATCCGCCGCTCCGGCAGGCCCATGGCCCGGCCGAACCGCACATAGTCGGTGCGCACCGACTCGATCATCGAGACCCGCAGGGTGTTGGCGGTGACACCGAAGGTGCCGAGGCCGAGCACGAAGGCGGGCAGGACGAGGGAGCGCAGATGCCCCAGGGGGTCCTCGGCGATCCCCACCCAGCCGCTGGACGGCAGCACCCCGGGCAGATAGAGCCCGAAGAGCAGCACGAGCAGGGCGCCGAGCCAGAAGCTGGGGACGGCGATGGAGAGGTTGCCGATGATCCGGACGGCCGCGTCCACCGGGGTGTCCCGGCGGGCGGCGGCGACCCGTCCCGCGATCAGGGCGAGCGGTATCCAGAAGAGCAGGGACACCAGGGTGAGTTCGAGGGTGATCGGGAGTCTGAGCAGCAGCTCGTGGGAGACGGTGTCCCCGGTGAAGATCGATTCGCCGAGGTCTCCGGTGAGGACGCGGCCCAGTTCGGTCGCGTACTGCACCATCAGCGGCTGGTCCAGGCCGAGTTCGCGCTCCACATGGGCGATCTCGGCCGGGGAGGCGTCCGCGCCGACGATCAGATAGGCCGGACTCCCCGGGGCCATGCGCATCAGGAAGAAGACAAGGGTCAGGACGATGAGAAGGACCACCGCCATGGCGGTGGCACGGCGGAGTACGTGGGCTGCCAACGGAGCCTCACTTCCGTTAGGTTACCTAACTGATGGACTGGGCCGGGGAGCGGGAGCCCCTCCGGCCCGCGCAGTCCTCACGGTGTGGGTGAGTAGTGCTCTCTGAACAGGCGGAAGGCGGCGATCAGCTCGGGGTCGTGGTCCTCGGAGCCCTCGGGCCTGAGCAGTCCGAAGCGGAAGGCGCCTTCGCCCTTCTCGTTGTGGAGCACGACCCAGTACTCGGTCCGTCCCGAGTGCCGGCCCGGGCCCTCGCCGAAGACCGGGCGCCACCGGGTCTTCCGGGAGAAGTGCAGCTCGGGGCCGTCGAAGTAGTTGACGTAGTTCTCGGAGACCTGCCAGTGGGTGAAGTGCTCCCTGGCCTCGGCCATGGCCTCGCCGGTGGAGCCGCCGAAGACCGCCAGGTGGACCCGGCCGAGCCGTTTGAGGTCGAAGAGGAAGTCGACGATGTTCAGCCGGGGGGCGAGCGCGTCCAGGGCCTCGGCCGGTGCGAGGTCGCCGCCGAGGACCTCGACGGCCCGGCCGGAGTGGTCGTGCCGGCCGAGGAGTTCGGTGACGACGGCGGCCACATCGGCGCGGCTGACCTTTCCCCGGCCGAGCCCGTTGCCGAGCCGCACCCGGCCCGTCGGCTCCTCGTCGGTGAGCCCGCCGGGCCGCAGTACGGTCCAGTCCAGACCGCTGCCGGCGAGGTGGGCCTCGGCCTTCGCCTTGATCTCCAGATAGGGGCGGAGGAAGTCCGGGGAGCGCTCGGGGTTGTCGGTGCCCTTGGAGGTCACCAGGACGAAACGTTTCACCCCCTGGCGTACCGAGGCGTCGATCAGGGCGGCCGCCGCGGTGTGGTCCAGGGCGCCGGCCACTTCCACGGAGCCGCCGCCGGGGCCGGCCAGCCAGACGACCGCGTCGGCGCCGGCGACGGCCCGGTCCAGGTCGGCCGCGGAGGCGGCGACCAGATCGCAGGGCAGGGACTCGGCGCCGGGAACGGGTGCGTCGGAACGGGTCAGCGCCCGGGTGGCGTGCCCGGCGGCGGTCAGCAGCGGGATGAGACGGCGACCGGTGCGACCGGTCGCGCCCGCGACGACGATGAGCATGGAGGGGCTCCTCTGATGGGGTGGAGTGGGATGGTGCGGGGGCCGGATGCGGCCCCCGCACGGGGCCGGGTGCAAGGGGCCGGCGGGGCGGGGTGCGGGGGTCCGGCGGGGCCGGCGGGAAGCGGGCCGGGTGGGTCGGATCGCACCGGATCGCGCGGTGCCGGAGGGAAACGGAGGCGAGTCGGATCGGGAGTGGACCGGATCGGGATCGGGACGGGTGGGAGGGGTGGGAAGGGGTGGTCAGAAGTCGTAGCCGGGGGGAATCCCCGGTTCCGTCGAGGTCCAGACGCTCTTGGTCCAGGTGTAGAGGCGCACCGCGTCCGGGCCGCCCTCCCTGCCGTACCCCGAGCGGTCGACCCCGCCGAACGGCACGCTGTCCGAGAGCATCCGGTAGGTGTTGAGCCAGACCGTGCCCGCGCGCAGCCGGTGGGCCATACGGTGGGCCCGGCCGAGATCCGTGGTCCAGACCCCGGCGGCGAGCCCGAAGTCGGTGGCGTGGGCCAGCTCCACCGCCTCCTCCTCGGTGGAGAAGGGCAGCACCGCGAGGACCGGTCCGAAGATCTCCTCCCGCATCACCCGCATCCCGGGGTCGACCCCCGTGAACAGGGTCGGCGGCACATAGAAGCCGCCGGATTCCGGGCCCGGGCAGACGGCCTCGGCCGCGAGCGTCGCGCCCTCGTCGAGACCGGCCCGGATCATGGCGAGGGTCTTGTCCCGCTGCCCCGGGGTGACCTGCGGACCGACCTGGGTGCGCGGATCGCGCGGATCGCCGACCCGCAGCCCCGCCACGGCCCCGGTCAGCCGCGCCACAAAGGTCTCGTACACCTCGCGCTGGACCAGCAGCCGGGAGCCCGCGATGCACATCTGGCCGGTGGCGCTGAACGCGCCGAGGAGTACGGAGGCGAGCGCGGCGTCGAGATCCGCGTCGGCGAAGACGATCTGCGGCGACTTGCCGCCCAGCTCCATGGCGACGGGGGTGAGGTGCTCGGCGGCGGCCCGGGCGATCACCCGGCCGGTGGCGTCGGCGCCGGTGAAGACGATCAGATCGGCCCTCGGGTCGGAGACCAGCGCCCGGCCGGTCTCCGCGCCCCCGGTGAGCACCTGCGCCATCCCCTCGGGCAGCCCCGCCTCCGCCAGCACCCCGGCGAGCATCAGCGCGGTCAGCGGTGTCTCCTCGGCGGGCTTGAGCAGGCTCACATTGCCGAAGGCCAGCGCGGGGGCGATCTTCTTCGCGGCGAAGACATAGGGCACGTTCCAGGGGATGACCCCGACGGCCACCCCGTACGGCTCGCGCCGGGTGTACGTGTGGAACGGCCCTGCCACATCGAGGGTGTCCCCGGTGACCTTGTCCGCGAGTCCGCCGTAGTACGCGAAACAGGCGGCGGCCCGGCCCGCCTCGCGCCGGGTGTCCTTCAGCGGCTTCCCGGTGTTGAGGGTCTCCGTCCGGGCGAACTCCTCGACCCGGTCCTCCAGCAGGCCCGCGATCCTGAGCAGGATTCTGCCCCGGCGCTCGGACGGGACCTTACGCCACTCCTCCAGCGCCTTGCGCGCGGTGCCGTACGCCTGGTCGACGGCGGTGGCGTCCATCCGCTCGACCTGGCCGAGCACCTCGCCGTCGATCGGGCTCACTACGTTGGTGGGCATGTCGAGCGGTCCCTTCAGTGGTCGGCCAGCAACCGGCCAGCGCCCGTGAAACGGTCGTTGATCCCGGTGGCCCGCAGTCCCGCCCACAGCGTGGCGGTGTTGATGGCGACGACCGGGATGTCCAGCCGCCGTTCCAGCGACACGGCGAGGGCGGCGAACCAGAGGTTGGTGCCGACCTGCACGATGGCGTCCGGCCGGGCCCGGGCGAGCCGGTCCACCGCCCGGACGAGGACCTCCTCGCCGACCTCGGCGATCTGGTGCGCCGAGGTGCAGAGCAGGGTGTGGTAGCCGGCGATCGCGAATCCGGCCTCGGTGAAGTAGTTCCGGACCTCGCGGTCGTTGACGGGCCGGTAGGGGCTGAGGACGGAGATCCGGCGGGCGCCCAGGGCGCGCAGCGCCAGCGTGCAGGCCGTCGATCCGGCGGTGGCGGGCACTCCGGCCCGGGCGGCGATCTCCGCCTCGTAGGCCCCGGCCCCGGCGAGCCCGCCGTAGAACGTGGGGGCCGACATGCCGAGCAGCACACGGTCGGGCCGGCAGGTCATCACCGAGCGCAGGGCGCCGGGCACCCCCTCCCGTACGTCGCCCAGCAGCCGGGTGGTGTCGTCGTCGCTGGCCACCGAGGGGGCGGGGACGAGCATCCGGCCGGTGTGGAGGGTGACTCCCCGGGGGGCCATCGCCGCGTACTCGCCCTCCACGACGGTGTTGGTGGAGGGCACCAGGACCGCGAGCCGGGCCCGGCGCTCGTCGATGCGCGGCGGGAGAACGGCCTCCGCCGGACCCGCGCCCGGCCCCGGCCCGGGGCCCGCCGCACCGGTCGCGGGGCCCGGGCCGCCGCCCGTGCTCAGCACGGCAGCAGCCCCTGTCCGCGTACGGCGTTGAGCATCGAGGAGTCGAGCAGCCAGCGCCGGGCGCGGACCGGGTCGGCGGCGGTGGCGGCCAGTTCCCGCTGGGCGGCGAGCCGCCGGGCGGGGTCCTTCTCGCCCAGGGCGCGGGCGTTGCGGTCGGTGATGATCCGCACATAGTCGAGAGCGACCCGGCGGCGCTGCTCGGCCCAGCCGTCGAGATCCCCGGGCAGGGCTTCCACCAGCGAGAACGCATCGTGGATGCCGTTGTTCATCCCCATGCCGCCGATGGGGCTGTTCACATGGGCCGCGTCGCCGATCAACAGAACCCTCCCCTCCCGGAAGCGCTCGGCCACCCGCTGGTGGATGAAGTAGAGCTGGTGGTGGACGATCTCGTAGGGGACGGGGCTGGGGACGACCCGCTGGAGCATCCGCTCCCAGACGGCGGGGTCGCGGATCTCCTCCCGGACCGGGAAGAGGACCCGCCAGGCGTCGGGGGCGCGCAGCAGCACCACGTATTCGTCGGGGTCGGAGATGTAGTTGACCTTCTCCAGCCCCGGGAGGTGGTCCTCGAAGGGGAAGGGGGTGAGCAGGACCAGATAGCGGTCCTCGTAGGTGAACCCCTCGAAGGCGATGCCGAGTTGTTCCCGGACGGCGCCGGAGGCACCGCCCGCGTCGATCAGAAGGTCGCCCCGGGCGGTCAGCGGGCCCCCGGGACCCTCCACGCCGGCGGTGACTCCCCGCGCGTCCTGCCGGACGCCGAGCACCCGGTGCCGGAAGCGGACCCGGTCCCCCAGCCGGTCCAGGAGCAGTTCGCAGAGTCTGTGCTGCTCGGCCTGGAGCCGGAAGGGAAAGGCGGTGTCGGCCGCGAGGTGGGCGTGGTCGAAGTTGGCCACCAGTCCGCGTTCGCGGTCCCGGTGCTGGTGGACGGGGGCCTTGAGGCCCTGTTCGATGAGTGGTTCCGCGATGCCGACGCGGTGGAGCAGATCGAGTGTGGGCGGGTGGAAGGTCGAGGCGCGGGGTTCGGTGCTGATCTCTTCCCGGGCTTCGAACACCTCCACGGTGTGACCCGCTTCGGCGAGCAGAACGGCGGCGGTCAGACCCACGGGGCCTGCCCCGGCAACAAGGACATGTGGCACGGCTGCCTCCCAGTTGTTAGGGGATAAAACAACTTTGCCGACAAGGCGTCAATACCTTTGAGCCGGTCAATTGGCCGGTAAAATTCGGGAGATGGGTGTTTGGGCACGCGGGGACCGCGCTGATCTGCGAGGGAGCCCAAGGGATACGGCGCTGTGCCGGGGCTCCGGGGTGCGGTGGCCGATTCCCGACGATCGGCGCGGGACTATGGCGCGGGGCTAGGGCGCGGGGCTAGGGCGCGGAGGTATGGCGCGGGGCTAGGGCGCGGGGGTATGGCGCGGGACTACGGCGCGGGGGCGCCGGGCGTTCCGGCCCCGTCCAGGAGGCGCCGGGCCGCGCGGACGACGGCCTCGTCGACGAACCGTCCCCGCCCGTCCAGACAGACACCCGCGCCCGCCGCCCTGGCCGCCTCGTACCGCCCGAGGAGATCGCGGGCACGCGCCAGCTCATCCCCCGACGGGGTGAAGACCTCATGGACCACGGCGAGCTGGGCGGGGTGGACGCAGGCCCGGCCGCGGAACCCGAGCCGGCGCAGCGCGAGCGTCGACTCCCGGAGCCGGCCGAGGTCGCGGAAGTCGGTGCTCACCGGGGCCATCGGCGGGTCGATCCCGGCCGCCGCCGAGGCGAGGACGGTACGGGAGCGGGCGTACAGCATTCCGCTCTCGTCGCCGCCCGGTTCGACACCGGTCTCGGCGCGCAGATCCGCCTCGCCCAGTTGCAGCCGTACGACCCGGGGTCCGGCGGCCAGTAACGGCGCGGCCAGCACGGCGCGGGCCGACTCCAGCAGGGGTACGACGCCGAGGGTGCCCGGCCGCCGGCCGCTCCCGCGCTCGGCCTCCCGCAGCGCGCCGTCCAGTTCCGCCAGCCGCTCGGCGCTCTCCGTCTTGGCGGCGCAGACCCCCGCGAGCGGCACCGAGGGCGGCCCGGACGCGACCTCGGCGATATCGGCGAGCCCCGCGGCGCCGGGGTTGATCCGGACCCACAGACGCGCGGGGACGCGCGGGGGGAGCGAGGCGAGCCACTCGGCGACACTCCGCCGCGCCGCTTCCCTGCCGTCCGGCGGTACCGCGTCCTCCAGATCGATGATGAGTTCGTCGGCGCCCCGGTCGAGCGCCCTGGCGAGTTTCCCCGGCGCGTCGCCCGGGACGTACAGCGCGGACCTCATACGGGCTCAGTCGCGGCGCAGATAGGTGCCGGACGGCTCGCCGAGGACCTCGGGGCCGTCGTCGCCCAGCCGGTAGGCGAGCCGGCCGCCGACCACGGTGGCCACCGGCCAGCCCTTGACCTCGACCCCGTCGAAGGGGCAGTGGTCCTGGCCGGAGAGGAGCATGGCGGTGTCCACCCGGCGCTCCAGGTCCAGGTCCACCACGGTGAGGTCGGCATCGAAACCGATGCCGAGACCGCCCTTGCGGCCCCAGAGGTTGTAGGCCCTGGCGGGGTTGGCGGAGGCCAGTTCGGCGATCCGGGTGAGCGGGAGGCCGCGGCGGTGGTGGCCCTCGCTGAGGAGCACCGGGTAGAGCAGCGCGGTGCCGCCGAAGCCGGGCCGGGCGGGCCAGAGTTCGTCGCCCTTGTTCTCCTCCAGACAGCAGGCGTGGTCGGACGCCACCCAGCTGACCTCGCCGTCCCGGATGCCCTGCCAGAGGAACTCGCTGTCCCCCGGGGTGCGGATGGGCGGGTTGACCTTGCCGCCGAGACCGCCGCGCGCGTCCAGGGTGTCGTGGTCCAGGCAGAGGTGGTGGAGGGTGACCTCGAACCGCGCGTCGTTGCGGTGCAGCGAGCGGGCGGTGAGCGCCGAGCGGAGCGCGTCGGCGCTGGAGAGATGGAGCAGATTGACCTGGGTGCCGGTGTGTCCGGCGAGGGTGGTGGCCTCGGAGATCGCGACCTGTTCGGTGAGGGTGGGGCGCCCGTCGGAGTAGGCCCTGAGGTTCTGCGGCTGTCCGCTCGCCCGGGTGCGGTCGATGAAGACCCGCATCAGCTCGGCCTGTTCGCAGTGGAGGGAGAGGGAGAGCCGCAGCCCGGGGTGGTCGCGCTGGGTCTTCGCGAGCTGCTCCAGGATCAGATAGAGATGTCCGAGGTCGTACTCGTCGCCCATGGTGAAGGCGCGGGCGTCCCGGCTGTTCGCGGCGAGGTCGAAGCCCTTGTAGAACATGTAGTACTTGAAGGACGTGACGCCGTGGTCGGCGACGAGGGAGGGTATCTCCCCGATCTGCTCCACGGTCATGGGCGCGAGATGGAAGCCGTAGTCGGTGAACGACCGCCCGGCGACGGCGTCCAGCACCTCGGGGAAGATCTCGCGGTAGGGGCCGGTGCGGTCGAGGTAGTGGGCTCCGGTGCGGAAGTAGGAGAGCACCGAGGTCACTCCGCCGACCAGGCCGGAGCGGGTCTCCTCGAAGGTGTCGAGCGCCAGATCCCGGTAGATGCCGAGGTGGAAGTGGGCGTCCACGGCGCCGGGGAGGACCGCCTTGCCGGTCGCGTCGAGCACATCGGCGGCCTCGGCGGCGGGCAGGTCGTCGCCGATCGCGGCGATGCGGCCGGCGGAGACGGCGAGGTCGGCGCGGACCTCTCCGTGGTACGGGAGCACCAGGACTCCCCCTTTGACGAGCAGATCGTATCGAGTCATCAGGGCCGGCCCGGTCAGGTGTCTGACCTGCCGTCACCTCCCTCTCGTTGTCGGTGTCGCCCGGCTGTTCCAAAAATCGTAACGCCGTTCTACATTCAAGGGCCAGAGTCGGGGCATGAATTCGTAACAGCTTTCCGTTAACCGGAACATGCGAGGAGGACAGATGACTGAACCGGGACCTCTGGACGGGATCGTCGTACTCGATCTCGCGACCCTCTTCGCCGGGCCGCTCGCGGCGACGATCCTGGGCGACTACGGCGCCGAGGTCATCAAGGTCGAGCACCCGGTGAAGGGGGACCCCTCACGCGGCCACGGCCCCGCCAAGGACGGACACGGGCTGTGGTGGAAGATGCTCGGCCGCAACAAGAAGGCCATCACCTGCGACCTCGGCTCCGAGGACGGGGCCCGTCTGCTGCGCACCCTGGCCGCCGGGGCCGATGTGCTCATCGAGAACTTCCGGCCCGGCACCCTGGAGCGGTGGGGCCTCGACCCCGCCGTGCTGCGGGAGACCAACCCCGGGCTGGTCGTCGCCCGGGTCACCGGCTTCGGGCAGTTCGGGCCGTACGCCCGGCGGCCCGGCTTCGGCACCCTGGCCGAGTCGATGAGCGGGTTCGCCGCCGCCACCGGGGAACCCGGGGGGCCGCCGACCCTGCCGCCCTTCGGTCTCGCGGACGGCATAGCCGCCCTGACCTGCGTGAGCGCCGTCATGATGGCGCTGCACCACCGGGAGAGAAGCGGCGGCGACGGCCAGATCGTCGATCTCGCCATCATCGAGCCCCTGGTCACCCTGCTCGGTCCGCAGCCGATGATCTGGGACCAGCTCGGTGTCGTCCAGGAGCGCCGGGGCAACCGCTCGGCCAACAACGCGCCGCGCAACACCTACCGCACCCGGGACGGCCGCTGGGTGGCCGTCTCCACCAGCTCGCAGAACATCGCCGAGCGGGTGCTCACCCTGGTCGGACACCCCGAGGTCATCGACGAGCCCTGGTTCGCCGGCGGCAGCGGCCGGGCGCGCCACAGCGACCTCCTCGACGGCCATGTCGGCGGCTGGATCGCCGAGCGCGACGCCGACGAGGTCATCAGCGCCTTCGAGGAGGCCCAGGCCGCCATCGCGCCGGTCTACGACATCCGCGATGTCCTCGCCGATCCGCAGTACCGGGCCCTGGACACCGTCACCACCGTCGACGACCCCGACCTCGGGCCGCTGCGGATGCAGAACGTGCTCTTCCGGCTGGACCGGACCCCCGGCTCCATCCGCTCCACCGGCGCCGCCAAGGGCGCGCACAACCAGGAGATCTACGGCGGCAGACTCGGTCTGACCACCGGGGAGATCGACCGGCTCCACGCGAAGGGCGTCCTCTGACATGCGACTGATCGACCTCGCCCAACCCCTGCGACGGGGGATGCCCCAGTCGCCCAACCACCCCCCGTTCCGGATGGTCCCCGAGCGCCGGCACGGCGACATGGTGCGCCCCGACGGCGGCTCGGCGGCCAACGAGATCATCATCACCGGCGGCCATGTGGGCACCCATGTGGACGCCCTCGCCCATGTCTCCCAGGACGGTCTGCTGTACGGGGGGCTGCGGCCGGGCGACCTCGTCTCCCACGACGGCTTCAGCCGGCTCGGCATCGACGGCTTCGCGCCCTATGTCGGCCCCTGTCTCCTGCTCGACGTGGCCGCCGTGCACGGGGTCCGCACCCTGCCGGCGGGGTACGAGATCACCCCGGACGATCTGGACCGGGCCTCGGCCGGGCTCGATCCGCTCCCCGGCCAGGTGCTGCTGATCGGCACCGGCTGGTCCCGGCTGTGGGACGACGGGCCGTCGTTCACCGGCCACGCGGACGGTGTGCCGGGCCCCGGGGAGGCGGCGGGGCGGTGGCTCGCGGAGCGCCGGCCCCGGGCGGTCGGCGGCGAGACGATCGCCTTCGAGCGGCTCGCCCCCGGCCGGGGCCACACCACCCTGCCGGTGCACCGGGTGCTGCTCGTCGAGTCCGGGATCAACATCGTGGAGACGATGAAGCTCGACGAACTGCTGGACAGCGGGGTGCGGGAGTGCGAGCTGATCCTCAACCCGCTCAATATCGCCGGGGCGACCGGCGCGCCCGTCCGCCCGCTGGCGGTGATCCCCGGTGAGTGAGCGGCGCGGAGCGGCGGAGGAGACCACGGCGGTGCGGCGGCTGGCCCGGTTCGCGGCCGGCTGCCGCGACCGGGGGCTCCCCGGACCGGTCGCGGAGGACGTGGCGGGCCGGGTGCTCGACGTGGTCGGCAACTGCCACGCCGGCCGGGCCGAGGGCGGGCCCGGCGACGCCGTCCTGCGGACCGTGCGGGCCTGGGGCGGAACCCCGCAGTCCGGGGTGTTCGGCGACGCGGACCGCCTCCCCTCCCCCCAGGCCGCCCTGGTCAACGGCACCCTCGCGCACACCCTCGACTTCGACGACACCCATCTGCCCTCCGTGCTGCACCCCAGTGCCTCGGTGGTGCCCGCCGCCCTCGCGGTCGCCGAGGAAGTGGGGGCGAGCGGGGCGCGGTTGTCGGCGGCCGTCGCCGCCGGCATCGAGATCTGCGACCGCCTCGGCATGGCGTCCTACCTGCCCGAGCTGCGCAACTCCGTCTTCTTCGAGAAGGGCCAGCACGCCACCTCGATCTGCGGGACGCTGGCCGCGTCGGCGGCGGCGGCGCTGCTCTACGGACTCGACGAGGACGGCATCGCCGACGCGATGGGGGTGGCCGCCAGCATGGGGGCGGGCCTCCTGGAGGCCAACAGGACCGGCGGCACGGTCAAACGCGTCCACTGCGGCTGGGCCGCCCACGCCGGAGTGTCGGCCGCCGCCCTGGCACGGGCCGGGATCACCGGCCCGCCGACCGTGCTGGAGGGCCGGTTCGGCTTCTTCCGGGCCTGGCTGGACGGCATCTGCGACACGGAGGCGATGCTCGGCGGGCTCGGGGAGCGCTGGGAGACCCTGCGCACGGTCTACAAGCCCTACCCCTCGAACCACTTCACCCATCCGGCGATCGACTGCGCGCTCGCGCTGCGCGCGGCGGGGCTCGACCCCGACGACGTGGTCTCGGCCGAACTGGGGCTGCCCGCGCCGACACTGCGCACCGTGGCGGAGCCGCGCGAGCGGAAGATCCGGCCCGGGACCGCGTACCACGCCAAGTTCTCCGGGCCCTTCACCGTGGCCACGGCGCTGCTCGGAGGCGGGGGGCTCGGGGTCCATCTCGACGACTTCACCGAGGAGACCCTCGCCGATCCGCGGCGGCTCGCCCTGGCGGCGAGGGTGGAGTGCGTGGCGGACGAACGCGCCGGGGAGATCTTCCCGCACGCCTTCGCGGCGGTGCTGCGGGTCCGCACCCGGGGCGGTTCGGTCCTGGAGCACCGGGTGGACTCCTCGCTCGGCGGTCCCGGCAACCCGCTGAGCCGGGAGCAACTGCTGACGAAGTTCCGGCTGAACGCGGCCCGGGGCCTGCCGGACGCGGAGGTGACCCGCCTCGCGGACGCGGTCGCCGGGCTGGGCCGCACAGCGGACGTGCGGGGGTTGTTTCTATGATCGGACGGTCACCGGGGGCACCGCGCCCGGCCGGCGCACCGGCCCGTGAGCCACCGGGGCGGGCGGCGCACCCGGCCGTACCGGGTGGGAGCGCTCCCACACCACGATCGTGCCAAGGGGTAGGGAAGCCGATGCCGAATGACGCCCCCGGACCGGCGAGGGTCCGCAAGAAGGAGTCCGGGAGCCAGACGGCCGCCACCGTCGAACGCTCCGCCGATGTGCTGCTGCTCTTCGCCGAACCCGGTTCCGCCACCCTCGGGGTGACGGAGATCGCCGACCGCCTCGGGCTGTCGAAACCGGCCGTGCACCGCATCCTCGCCGCGCTGCGGGTACGGGGGCTGGTCGAGGCGGACGAGGAGACGCGGCGCTACGCGCTGGGGCCCAGCACCATGCGGCTCGGGCTCGCCTATCTGGACCGGATCGACATCCGCGCCCTGGCGGCCCCGGAGCTGGCGCGGCTCTCCCGGGAGACGAACGAGACGGCGACGCTCTCGGTCCTCAGCTCGGGCAGCCGGGTCTATGTGGACCAGGTGACGCCCAACCGGGAGGTCATCATGTCCGTGCGGCTGGGGATTCCCTATCCGCTGCACGCGGGCGCGTCGTCGAAGGCGTTTCTCGCGTTCCTGCCGGACGACGAGATCGACGCCTGTCTGGGGAGGGAGCTGGCGGGTCTCACCGACGCGACCATGACCGACGAGGCGGGGCTGCGGCGGGCCATCGCGACGATCCGCAGAAGGGGCTGGGCGCAGTCCGTCGCCGAGCGGCAGCCGGGCTCGGCCTCGGTGGCGGCGCCGGTCTTCGGCCACCACGGCAGCCCGGTGGGGGTCATCAGTGTCTGCGGCCCCAGGGAGCGGTTCCGCACCGAGGTGAAGCGGTGCGCGGAGGCGCTGCTGGAGGCCACGGGCCGGCTCTCGGCCCGGATGGGCGCGCCCGCTCAGGACCGCTGAGGAGCGCCCACCGCCCGCGTCGGCCGAGGCTGTGCCGCCCCGGCCGGCGCGTGCGCGGCGGTCAGTGGCCCGAGCTGTAGTAGCCGCCGAGCTGGTCCCGGTAGGCGGGGTCACCGAGGTGGGTGTCCTTGTCGAACTCCGGGGCGGCCTTGATCTCGTCCTTGGTACGGGAGACGTGGACCGTCCGCTTCTCGTGGTCGACCCGGGTGACGGTGCCGGCCGGGAGCATGACCTCCTTGCCGAAGATCCAGACCCCGGTGTCGACGACGAGGTACTGCGAGCCGACCTCGCTGGAGTACTTGTCGACCTTGCCGATATGGCCGTCCGTGGCCTCGACGCGATATCCCTGGAGGTCGTCGTCAGCGGTGTGGCCGGCGGTCGGCACGTAGGACCACAGATATTCCGACATGAAATGCTCCTTCGGTGAAAACGTATGGGGTGTGACAGTTCATCGCATGCCCGGCCTCATGGCTTTCACACCAATGGATTCATCTCGCCTGGAATATCGACGCTCCCGGTGCGTGTTTTCCCGGGCTTTCCGGTCCGGACTCGCCGATCGGAGTTTTCCGGTCAGGCCTTCCCGGTCAGGGCTTTCCGATCCGGATGACTGACCCCGCGGAACGGGGGAAGGCGGTCGGTACACCCGCTTCCGTGGAGGAGTTGACGATGCCGAACGGCACATTCGCAGCACACCGTGACCGGATCGACCCGCGGAAGCCCGCCGCCGAAGCCTCCGACCGCCCCTCCCGGCGGCGGCCCCCGCGCCCCGGAACCCCGGTGCGGCCCGGGACAGGGCGCCATATCCGGACCATGACCGATGACCGGTTCATCGAGACCGTGCGGTATCAGGGCCTCTACCCGACCCGTGAGGAAGCGGCCTATGTCACCCGTATCGCCCTGAGAACACTGGCGCGGCAGCTCTCCGACGCCGACCGGGCCGATCTGGCCGCCAAGCTTCCGCCGGGGGTGGCGCGCCATCTGACGGCACGGTCCGCCGCGGCCTCCCCGCTCACCGGGCAGGGGCTGGTGGAAGTGATGACCCGGAGCCTGCCCAGGGCCACTCCGGCCAACGCCCGCTGGGGCGCGGCGACCGTCTTCACCCTCGCAGCGCGGCTCGCGGGGACCGAATTGGTGTTCCGGCTGATCAAGGGGCTGCCCGAGGGGTACGCGCCGCTGTTCGGGCCGGGGTACGAGCGGCCGGTGGCGAGTAATTCGGGTACACCGTCACGGATATGAGAACGCCCCCGTGGAGCATCCGCCGCACATCTGCGGCACCGAGAACGTACTGATACGGTCGAAAGAGTTCATCCGAAACCCGAGGGATTGGGAAATCATGGCGGACAAGGAAAAGGCAAAGGCGAAGGTCGAGCAGACCAAGGGCAAGGTCAAGGAGGCGACGGGCCGCGCGGCGGGAAACGAGAGCCTGACCGCGAAGGGCCGGGCCGAGCAGGCCAAGGGCGACGCCCGCCAGGCCAAGGAGAAGGTCAAGGACACGTTCAAGCACTGACCCGGTCCCGGGCACGACTCGCGCCGTGCCGCCCGCGCTCGTCGTCCTCGCCGGTGTCGGCGCGGCGTTCGTCGAGCCGCTCGGATATCCGGCTGAGCCCC